>JBEAUN010000103.1:0-8625 GCA_041161415.1 Pseudomonadota bacterium
CGAAGGTGCGGAAATAGCCGGTGAGATTGGGCCGACCGAATTCATTATTGAAAGCGGCGGCACCAATCGGGCCTTCGATCATGATGTCCAGCGCAGAAGCAATGCGCTCGGGCCGGCCGTAATTTTTTTCCCAGGGCTGCTCGAATTCCGGGATGCGTAAATTCGACACCGAAAAACCGCACAAGCCCGCCTTGGGCTTGGAGCCGCGGCCGGTGGCGCCTTCATCGCGAATCTCACCGCCCGAGCCTGTGGCCGCGCCCGGGAAGGGCGAAATCGCGGTGGGGTGGTTGTGGGTTTCCACCTTGGCGAGAATGTGGGTGAGCGATTCACGCGCGGCATACACCCCGTCTTTGCCCGGATAAAAGCGCTTCACGCTCGCGCCTTCAATGATCGAGGCGTTGTCGGAATACGCCACCACGGTGCCTTGCGGATTGGCTTTTTCCGTCTCGCGCACCATTCCAAACAACGAGTGGGGCTGGGCCACGCCATCGATCACCCAGGAGGCATTGAAAATCTTGTGGCGGCAGTGCTCGGAATTGGCCTGCGCGAACATCATCAATTCCACATCGGTGGGATTGCGCTCAGCGCGGCGATAGGCCTCGAGGAGGTAGTCGATCTCATCCTCGGAAAGCGCCAAGCCGAGCGCCACATTCGCTGCCACCAGGGCCTCGCGCCCGCCGGAGAGCACATCGATCGACGCCAAGGGCTTGGGCGGCACTTGCAGGAACAAGGCATCGGCCTCATCAAGCCCGCGCAGGACGGATTCCGTCATGCGGTCATGCAACAGGGGCAAGAGCCGCGCACGGGTGTCGTCATCCAGCGCACCGCGCAGGTCGAGCTCATAAGCCACCCCGCGCTCGATGCGATGAATGCCCGGCAAGCCGCACTGCCGGGCGATGTCAGTGGCCTTGGACGCCCAGGGCGAGATCGTACCAAGCCGCGGGGTGATCAGCAGCATCTCGCCGGTGGGGCGCGCTGCGCCCGGGGTGGCGCCCAGCAAGGCTGCCAGCCGCGCGCGATCATTCTCGCTGACAGGCGATGCAGATTCGATGAAATACCAATCGACTGCGCTCACGCCACGCAGCTTGGGGCACACCGCGCGCAGGGATTCGAAAAGCCGCGCCAGGCGGGTGTCGGAGAGCGCGGCAGATCCGCGCAATTTCAGGATGTGGGGCATGATCAGAGCCAATCAAGGAGCGCAGGGGTGGCGGCCAAGCCGCCCGGAAACAAGGCGCGGATTATACCCCAAGCGATTGCGCTCCCTCGAAGAGAAGACGCTCACCGCAATGGCATACCCACCGCTGTGCAAAACCAGAGACCACGAGCAGTCACCCCCTGATTGGCGCAGCTCGCGTGAAGACAGGTGATCGCCTCGGCCGGCTGATGTCCCAAAAGATCAAAACGGCGAGGACCCAATACTGTTCGTCTAAGGCATTCCCCCCGTAGGTTTAATGCCCAGTCGTAAAGCAACCATCATGACGGGCAAGGCTTAAACGAACACTACTGAGACCCCAGTGACTCACCCGTCATTCCCGCGCAGGCGGGATTCCAGAATGCAACGACGCTGGATTCCCGCCTGCGCGGGAATGACGGTCACTGCGAGGGGAGCTTCGGGCCACGTCTCAATGCTGTTGGTTTAAGGCATTCCCCCCATAGGTTTGATGCCCAGTCGTAAAGCAACCATGATGACGGGCAAGGCTTAAACGAACCGTATTGGGCGAGGACCTGTATTTTGGCACGCATCGAATGACACCCATTTTTCCCGAACCCATCCGTGCGATGACCTTACGCAACAGACGATTGGCAACGGGAGAACCTTATGTTCGCAGTAACTAAGCCAGCCCTGTCCGGCAGCTGGAATGACAGAGTGGTCGGTGACAAAACGCTGGCCCAACTGGAAGATCTGCTGCATATCCAAATGGTACGCTGCGCTCGGAAGTTGGAGAGAGAAGAGGGGGAGATGGGGCCTGCGCAGGCACAGAGCCCGGAGCAGAATTCGTCACCAGAGTTCACTTGCAAGGCGACCGGGGGCAGCTCAACCGGGGAAGCAGCAACTGCCGCCGGGGAGGTGCCGGAATGTCACGAAAAAGGGTTACCAGGGTACTTTTTCCCCAGCCCGGAAGGCGGCTCTCTTTGACACCTGGCGGGGGATAGATCTAATCGCTCCCCCAAAGGGGGTTAGCCCCCAGACCGCCGCACGCTTGACCATGGCTCAACACATTCGACCATCGCGCCAAACCGGCGCCGCGCACCGTCGATATCCCAGCAAGCTGCGACCCCAACGCACATCAATCCACAGCGTGCAGCGCCCGGCTATTTAAAACTCTCAGCCACATCCCGCCCGGCGACGCGAATCACGGCGGTGGTGAGCCCGCCGTCATCAATCGCACGCGGCTCGATCGAGACTTCGCCGGAATCGAGCAATTGCTGCAAGCGCTGCTTGGTGATTTCTTGTTTGGCCAGCGCGGGGGACACGCCTTCCACGCGGTATTTGCGGCCGTTGAAATAAAAGGTGTCGCCATCGGCGGCGTACATGCGCATCGGCAAGGCCTTCTTGGCGACACCGGCCTCGCCGAGGCTTGGGCTCGCGGCTGCATCGCCGACAATCACCGGGCGGGACATCACCGCGTTTTGGGCCGACACCGGCAGGAAGGCTTTTTGCGGTGCCGAGGCGCTACGCCGCACCAAAGCCACGCGGGAAGGCTTGGCCGCTGGGCGGGCCGCCTTGGCGGCGCGGGCCATGCGAGCCGGCACAGCGCGCGCTGATTTGAGCACCACGGCTCTCTTTGATGCGTTCGAAGCACGCGTGTCTTTGGTGCGGCTCGCTTCGCTCGTCAGCGGCAAAGCAAAAACAAAAGCAATCAGGCAACACAACCGCAGGGCTGGTTTATTCATTCGTCATACCACCGTCTTGGGTTGTAATGTCGGTAGTGTACGAATTTTTCCGCTTATCGCAAGGGCGCGTTGGTCGGCTTGCGCGAAGCAGGCTGTTTTGGGCATAGTGCGCGCTTTTGCTCCCGAACACACCATGCTGCCCTCCATCGAGCATCGTCTGGCCGAAGAAATCGGCGTCAAACCCTCCCAGATTCAAGCGGCGGTTGCCCTGCTCGATGAAGGCGCCACGGTGCCGTTCATCGCCCGCTATCGCAAAGAAGCGACCAACGGCATGGATGACGCGCAACTGCGCCTGCTGGCGGAGCGACTGATTTATCTGCGCGAGCTTGAAGAGCGGCGCGTGGCGGTGCTCGATTCGATTCGCGAGCAAGACAAGCTCACGCCCGAGCTGCAAAACGAGATCGAAAACGCCGACACCAAGCAGCGCCTGGAAGACCTCTATCTGCCCTATAAACCCAAGCGCCGCACCAAAGCGCAGATCGCCCGCGAGGCCGGCTTGCAGCCCTTGGCCGATCAATTGCTGGCCGACCCGCAGCACAACCCGGACACCTTGGCCGGGCAATTTGTGGATGCTGAAAAAGGCGTGCCGGATGTGAAGGCGGCGCTGGAAGGCGCGCGGCAGATTTTGATGGAGCAATTCGCTGAAGACGCGAGCCTTTTGGGTGATCTGCGCGATCTTTTGAATGCCGAGGCGATGCTCAAATCCTCGGTGGTGGAAGGCAAGGAAACCGAGGGCGCGAAATTCAGGGATTGGTTCGAATATGCCGAGCGCATGAAGGAAGTGCCCTCGCACCGCGCACTGGCGCTGTTGCGTGGCCGCAATGAAGGCGTGCTGCGTTTGGCGATCAAGCTGCCCGAAGAGCTGGAAGACACCCCGCGCACGGGGCTTAGCCGGCCTGAAGGGCGCATTGCGGCACGCTTTGACATCAGCGATAGGCAGCGACCGGCCGACCGCTGGCTCTTGGAAACGGTGCGCTGGGCCTGGATGGTGAAGATCTCGCTGCACCTTGAGCTTGAGCTGATGTCTGCCCTGCGCGAACGCGCGGAGGAAGAGGCCATTCGCGTCTTTGGCGCCAATCTGCATGATCTGCTGTTGGCTGCCCCAGCTGGCCCGCGCGTCACCATGGGGCTGGACCCGGGTGTGCGAACGGGCGTGAAAGTCGCGGTGGTGGATGCCACCGGCAAGGTGCTCGACACCGCCACCGTCTATCCCCACGAGCCGCGGCGCGATTGGGACGGCTCTTTGCACACTCTGGCGCAGTTGGCGCGCACGCATCGGGTCGAGCTCATTGCCATTGGCAATGGCACCGCCTCGCGTGAGACGGATAAGCTCGCGGCTGATCTCATCAAACGCGAAGCGGCCCTGAAGATGACCAAGATCGTGGTCTCGGAAGCCGGGGCCTCGGTGTATTCCGCGTCAGAGCTCGCCTCGCAGGAATTCCCCAATCTGGATGTCTCGCTGCGCGGCGCGGTGTCTATTGCCCGCCGCCTGCAAGACCCGCTGGCGGAGTTGGTGAAGATCGACCCCAAATCCATCGGCGTGGGGCAATACCAGCATGATGTGTCGCAAACCCGGCTTGCACGCGCCCTGGATGGGGTGGTGGAAGATTGCGTGAATGCCGTGGGCGTGGATGTGAATACGGCTTCAGCACCGCTCTTGGCGCGCATTGCCGGGCTGAATACGAGCCTCGCGCAAAACATCGTGAGCTATCGCGATCAGCATGGGGCGTATGCCAATCGTGAGTCGCTTAAAAATGTGCCGCGTTTAGGCGAGAAAACCTTCGAGCAAGCAGCGGGGTTCTTGCGCGTGATGAATGGCACCAACCCAATCGATGCCTCGGCGGTGCACCCTGAGGCGTATCCGCTGGTTGAGCGCATCTTGTCGGGCATCAAGAAGCAAGTGCGTGAGTTGATCGGCGATAGCCGGCTCATTAAATCGCTGCGCGCCAGCGATTACACCGACGCGCGCTTCGGGCTGCCGACGGTGCAAGATATCCTCAAGGAGCTTGAAAAACCCGGCCGCGATCCGCGCCCGGCGTTTCGCACCGCCACCTTCCAGGACGGCGTGGAAACAGTCAAGGACCTGCAACCGGGCATGCTGCTTGAAGGCGTGGTGACCAATGTCACCAACTTCGGCGCCTTCGTGGATATCGGCGTGCATCAAGATGGCCTGGTGCATGTTTCGGCGCTTTCCAATCGCTTCATCAAGGACCCGCGTGAAGTCGTCAAGGCCGGGGATATCGTCAAGGTGCGGGTGCAGGAAGTCGATTTGGCGCGCAATCGTATCGCGCTCACTATGCGCCTCGATGACAAACCCAGTGTGCAGGATAAGCCGCGCACACCGGGCAAGCCCGCACCCAAACAAGCCAGCGCCCCGGCCAACAACGCGATCGCCGCGGCCTTTGCGAAACTCAAGGCATGAGCGCTGCTAAACTTCACGCCGAGGAACACCCATGACCACCATCTACGGCATCAAAAATTGCGACACCATGAAAAAGGCCTTCGCCTGGCTGGATGAAGCCGGCGTGGCTTTTGATTTTCATGACTACAAAAAAGCCGGCCTTGAGAAACCCAAGCTCATGCAGTGGGTCAAGCTGCTGGGCTGGAAAACGCTTCTCAACACCCAGGGCATGACCTGGCGGAAATTAAGCGAAGAAGACCGCGCCGACCTGACTCAAGGCAAGGCGGTGGCGCTGATGCTGGCCCACACCAGCCTCATCAAACGGCCGGTAGTGGAATGCGACAACGGCCAGATTTTGGTGGGCTTTGATGCCGCCGTTTATAAAAGCTTCATCAAACATGGATAGCGAAGATTTCGTCCGTCGGTTTCTGTTTGAAGACCTCGATATCCGCGGGGCATTGGTGCGCTTGGGGCCGTCGTTTCGCGCCCTGTGCCACGGCCGCAATTACCCGCCGGCGGTGATCAAACTCTTGGGCGAGGCGGCGGCTGTGACGGTGCTGGTGGGCAGCAATCTCAAGCAGCCTGGCCGGCTGTCAGTGCAGCTGCAAGGCCACGGCCAGGTGCCGTTATTGCTGATCGAATGCAATGAGCAGCTTGATATCCGCGGCATGGCGCAGCATCGTGATGTGAGCGAGGGGGCGAGCCTGGATGCGCTCATTGGTGATGGCAAGCTCGCCATCACCTTGCAGCCGGAACACGCCGCGCGGCCTTATCAGAGCCTGGTGCCGATCGACGGCCAAAGCATGGCGGAAGTCTTCGAGCATTTTCTTGAGCAATCCGAACAAGCGCCCTCGCGGCTTTTCTTGCTGGCGGATGAGCAAGCCGCGGCGGGGTTGTTTCTGCAGAAGCTGCCGCGCGCCGATGAGCGCGACCCAGATGGCTGGAACCGCGTGCTGCATCTGGCGCAGACCATCCGCCCGGAGGAGCTGCGCAGCCAGCCGATCGAGCGACTGCTGCACGCGGTGTTTCCGGAGGAGGATGTGCGGCTGTTTGGCCATCATGGGGTGCGGTATTTCTGCCCCAAGGATTGGGAGAAAGTCTGCAACATGCTGCGCTCGCTGGGCCGCGCCGAGATCGAAGACATCCTGCGAGAACACGGCGAGATCGTGATTCACGACGACATCTGCAATCACGAATACCGCTTTTCTGCCGAAGAAGCCCGCGCGCTGTTTGAAGACGGCTCGCGCACTTTGCATTGAGCGCCTCAAACAATGACAGCCGCCTCAATTGAAGTCAGCGAAGAATCCGGGGTGCGGTTTCTGCACTTCGGCTCGGAGTGGGTGCAAGGCGCTATGCGCATCCAGCGCCCTTTTGATCTGGCGCTGGAATACACCCGCGAAATGATGGGCTGCCTGCTTTTCAATGAGGCACCCGATTGGCCGCGGCGCGCGCTGCTGATCGGCTTGGGCGCGGGCTCGCTGACAAAATTTCTCTACCGCCACCGCCCGGGCTGCCAGATCACGGTGGTGGAAATCGACCCGCGGGTGGTGGGCGTGGCGCACAGCCAATTCAAGCTGCCCCATGACCCGGCGAGAATTGAGATTGTGATTGATGACGGGGCGCATTTCGTGCGCGACACCGCGCAGACATTCGATCTGATCCTGGTCGATGGCTTCGATGAAAACGCCCAAGCCGGGGCGTTGGTGAGCGAGGCGTTTTATCGCGATTGCCGCGCGCGGCTCAATGACGAAGGCATGGTGGTGGCCAATCTTTTCGGCCGCACCCGCGGCCACAAGGCGAGCTTCATCGCGCTGTGGCAGGCTTTTGAAGAAAACGCGATCGCGTTTCCGTCCTCAGATGCCGGCAACTCGATCGCGCTCGCGCGCAAGGGGGCGCCGTTGGTGGTGGATCTGGAAGCCCTCAAACCCGCGGCGCTGGCCTTGAAAAAATCCACCGGGCTTAATCTTTCGGCCACGCTTGGCCGGCTGGCTGGCGGCTGACACCGCCCCCGGGGTCCGCCTCTTTTAGCCTCTGACCAAACGCTTCAATTCATCCAAACGCTGCGCGGTATCAGCATCGCGCCGCGCGCGGACCACAGCCTCGGAGACAAAAGCCGACAACACCGCGAGGAAAAACCCAGCCACGGTGGCCAGCATCACGATCAGCCCGCGCTTGGGTTTGGATTTTTTGTCGGATGTGACAGCCTTGTCCAACACCTGAATCAGGGACGCATTTTTCCCCTCTTCGATACGCGCCAGCTCGTATTGTTTGGCAAGCACCTCGAACACCACTTCGCTGTATTTCACTTCGCGTACCCGGCGCACATACTCCAAGCCCTCGCCCGGAATCTTCGAGGGCGGCACGAGAATGTCCCCTGGCTCGCTTTGAGAAAGCTTGACCTGCTGGGCACGCAGACTCCCCAACTCGGATTCGGCGAATTTGAGGTCAGGGTTTTGGCTGGTGGCAAATGCCCGCATGGCTTGGATCTGCACTTCCTTGGCCGCAATCTGCCCGCGCAGTCGGGCCACGGATTCAATACTCGCCTTGCTTTGCTCGCTCAACATCAGCAGCCCGGTTTTTTCCTGAAGCTCTTTCAGCGAGACTTCGGCGGCGGCAAGCTTTTCCTTTGCATGATTTAACTGCTGCTCAAAAAATAAGCGGCGCTGTGAAGCCTCTGTCACCGCCAGCGTCTGGGTCAGCTTGTAGAGTTCCTCGATATAGGCATTGGCCACATCTGCAGCAAACTTGGGGTCCTCGTCTTCATATTCAACTGAGATCAGACCATCCTTGCCAGCGGCAATAGTGGTCAGGGACTCCAGTTTTTTGCGGGTATCGACCAAGGCTTTGGTCTCGTAGTGTTTCTGCAAATCAAAGCGAGCGATCATCGCATCGGCGACAGTGCGGCTCTTGAGCATCCCGACATAGAGATCGTTGGGGTTTTTAAGGCCAGCCAAGCCACCCGCCGCACCAGCCAACCCACCGAGATTCGACAAGAGTGCCGCAGCGCCCGACTGTCCCTGCTGAGGGGGCAGCACTTTGGTGGTTCCTGTGTAAACATTTGGCAACACCAGGCTCACGGCCACACTGAGCAATGCCGCAGAAAACGTGGTGACCATGATGCGCTTTTTGTAAGTGGCCATCACGAGGGCCAGATCAAGCAAGCTCACCTCATCTTCGGTCTGCTCAGGCGCAGACATCGGGTTTTGTTCATTCGCCATGGCCGCAACCTTAATTCACGCCGTTTCTAAGAACGCGCAGTCCTGCCACACCGAGCGCAAGCTGATAGAAAATTTCGCTCCAGGCACGCGCTTCGCGAGTCAGATTGAAGC
>JBEAUN010000126.1:0-2712 GCA_041161415.1 Pseudomonadota bacterium
ATGTAATCCTGCAAGAAGGCGCGGATCAGCACCGCCTGCTTGGCGAGCTCGATTTGGGCTTGCACGGTGGAGGTGTTTTCCAGCCCCGACTTGCGCGCTTCGACACTCAGCACTTCGCGGCGGATGAGTTCTTCGCGCACTGCGCTGCGCAAGGCTTCACCCTCGGGCGCGCCTTGGGCGATCTGCTCATTGATCAGCACCTCAGCCCGACTTTTGGGCACAGAAGAGCCATTCACTGTGACCAGGACGCTGGATTCCTTTGCTTCTTTTTCTTTGGATTTTTTCGAAGACTGTGCCTGGGCGCCAAACGCCAGGGTGCCAAGTAGGAGGGCGACAACAAGCCGGCTGGGTGAGATGCGCATGTGAAATCCTTGCAAGGGTAGGGGTGGTAATGGGGGAGTCAGGTTTGGGTTTCCGAGGGGCTTAAGGCTTCAATGCCCAGCGCGTGGATTTTCTGGTGCATCAAATCGCCCAGCGCGTCATAGATCATGCGATGGCGATTGAGCGTGCGCTGGCCTTCAAAGGCCTGCGAGATGATTTTAAGCCGGTAATGCCCACCGCCGCCCTTGGCGCCTTCATGCCCGGCGTGCAGCGCGCTGTCATCCTTGAGCTCTATGACAAGTGGATTCAACACCAAAAGCCGCGCGCGGATTTCGCTTTGGGTATCGCTCATGGCAACACCTGCTTGAAGGGCCGCACACTGGTGCGCGCAAAAACGCCGTGGGTCACATAAGGGTCGGCCGCCAGCCACGCTTGCGCGTCATCCAGACTTGCAAATTCCGCCACGATGAGGCTGCCGGCAAAGCCCGCCGGGCCGGGGTCGGGCGAATCAATCGCCGGCATGGGGCCGGCCAGCACCACTCGGCCTTCATCGCACAAAGCCTTCACCCGAGCGAGGTGCTCAGGGCGCACGCTCATGCGCAGCGCGAGGCTGTCGGGGGCATCCTCGCCGATCAGTGCGTAGAGCATCAGCGCTTGTCCTCTTCAACGAATTTCGAAAGGAAGAGCCCTTGCAGCAGGATGAACACCAGCATCGCGCCCATGCCGCCGAAGAGCTTGAAATTCACCCAGGCTTCGGTGGAAAACCGATAGGCGAAAAAAAGATTGGCAAAGCCCATCGCGGTGAAAAACCCCACCCAGGCAGCATTGAGCCGCTGCCACACTGGCACCGGCAGCTTGATTTGCTCTTCCATCAGTGCGCGAATGAGGTTTTTGCCGAACCAGGATGACACCAGCAGCGCAGTGGCGAAGAGCCAGTAGAGCACCGTGGGCTTCCATTTGATGAAGGTCTCGTCGTGCAACGCCAGCGTGGCGCCGCCAAAGACAGTGACCACAGCCAAACTGACCCAAAGCATGGTGTCCACCTTGCGGTGGCGCCACCACACCCAGCCGATCTGGGCAAAGGTGGCGACAATCGCCACGCCGGTGGCAACGTAGATACCCGCCAGCTTGAACGCGGCGAAAAACAAAATAACCGGGAATAAATCGAACAAGATTTTCATGGGGCAAGATTATATGGCCTGCGCGAAAAAAATTGAGTGCATAAAGGCACTCACCAACCGGGCGCTGGCAGCCTCCTGGGCAGGCGATCTAATCAGCCGCCTGCATTCCGCCGTCATCTGCCTTGTAAAGCAACCCCCTCGATGAGCGGGGGATAAGGGAGCCTCCATGCGCGTTCTGTTGAGTGCTTTGAGTGTGTCATTGCTGAGCTGGGGTTTGACCGGGTGCGAGCAGCTTGGTATTCCCAATCTGGAAAAAGAGCGGGCCGTCAAAGAGGCCGAGGGCAAGGCCGTGGGCGCAGCCTGCCGCCATGCCGGGCGGGCGATTGAGGATTGCTACACCCTCAATCCCAAGGCCATGAAATCGGCGGTGTTTATCGGCTGGAAAGAAATGAATGATTACATGACGACCAACAAGATCGAAGTGTCGGTGCCCAAGCTTACCGAGCAGGCAAGCGAGGACAAGAAAAAATCCGGCAAAGGTGGCATCGAGTTTGGGGGCTTCCCGCCGCCTGAGCCCTTGATCAAGCCCCGTGCCAAAGAGGAGGCGACCCCCAAAGAGCCGGGTGCTGACAAGACAACCCAGGGCACACCCGAAAAAGCGGTCTCCCCCACCAAGCCCCAAAAAGCCGCAGAAGCCAAGAATTAAACAAGGGGCCGCTAGCTTCTCCCCTGCATCCATTCAATGAATCTGCCCAGTGGCATCGCCTGGCCAAATAAAAACCCCTGCATCCTTTGACAACCCATCTCGCGCAATAGCGCTGCGGTGGCTTCATCTTCCACCCCTTCAGCCACCACTTCCAGCGACAGGCCGTGTGCCAGCTGCAGCATGGAGCGCACGATTTCCCGATCCTGGCTGGAGGCCCCCATGCGTCGTACGAAAAGCTGATCGATCTTTAATTCATTGAGCGGCAGCTGGCGCAGATACGCCATCGAAGAATACCCGGTGCCAAAGTCATCCACCGCGATGCGGCAGCCTAATGCTCGCAGCGCTTGTAACGCCGCTTCGCTGTGCGATTCATCCGGGATGATGGCCGATTCCGTGAGCTCGATGGTGAGCCTGGATGGGCTTACACGCCACAAGGCGAGCGAATCGCGGATGGTGGCCTGCAAATCCGGGTCGGCCAGATCATGGGCGGTGAGATTGATCGACACCCCAGTGCCCAAGCCGCGGCGGGATAGCTCGGCCAAGGTGCGCACCGCCCGCGTGGTC
>JBEAUN010000180.1:0-2592 GCA_041161415.1 Pseudomonadota bacterium
GGCGCCGCGGCCGTAGTAGAGCGTCGCGCCCACCGCATCACCCTTTACCAGCACCGCATTCATCACGCCTTCGACATTGGCGATCAGCCGCTTGGCCGGGATCAAGGTGGGGTGCACGCGAAGCTCAATACCCGCCGGGGTACGCTTGGTAATACCCAACAGCTTGATGCGATACCCGAGCTCTTCGGCATAGCGGATATCCTGGGCGGTGAGCTTGGAGATGCCTTCGGTGTAAGCGCGATCAAAACTCACCGGGATGCCAAACGCGATGGACGCCAGAATGGTGAGCTTGTGGGCGGCGTCGATGCCTTCGATATCGAAAGTCGGGTCGGCTTCGGCGTAGCCCAAACGCTGGGCTTCTGCGAGCACAACATCAAAGGGCAGGCCCTTGTCGCGCATTTCCGAGAGGATGAAATTGGTGGTGCCATTGATGATGCCGGCAATCCATTCGATGCGATTGGCGGTGAGCCCCTCGCGCAGCGCCTTGATGATGGGAATCCCGCCCGCCACCGCGGCTTCAAAGGCCACCATCACACCGCGAGCTTGCGCCGCGGCGAAAATTTCATTGCCGTGCGTGGCCAGCAGCGCCTTGTTGGCGGTGACGACATGCTTGCCGTTTTCGATCGCCTTCAACACCAGCTCGCGCGCCACGGTGTAGCCGCCGATCAGCTCGACCACGATATCCACTTCCGGGTCGCTCACCACCGCGAAGGCATCATCGGTAACCTTCGCACGCCCGGCCACCACTTGATTAGCGAGCGCCAGATTGCGGTCAGCCACCACCGAGATGGCGATCGGCCGGCCGGCGCGCCGGGTGATTTCTTCCTGATTGCGCGTGAGCACATTAAAAGTGCCCCCGCCCACGGTGCCAATGCCGAGGAGGCCCACATTGATCGGTTTCATGCTGATTGCTTTCTTCAAAACTTTTTTCAAAAAATCGGGGAAGGCCCATTGGCCCGCGGGAGGAAAAACCTGGCGGGCCGCTAGCGCGTGCCGTGCCGTTTGCGATAGCCGGCGAGGAAGCGCTCGATGCGGCCGATGGCCTCGCGCAGCAAATCCTCATGCGGCAAAAACACCAGACGGAAGTGATCCGGGTGCGGCCAATTAAAGCCACTGCCTTGCACCAGCAGCACCTTTTCTTCCTGCAGCAGCTCGCAGATGAAATCCTGATCGTTTTTGATCGGGTACATCTTTGGGTCGAGCTTCGGGAACATATACAGCGTGGCGGCGGGCTTCACGCAGCTCACCCCGGGAATCTGCGTGATGAGCTCATGGGCCAGATCGCGCTGGCGGCACATGCGGCCACCGGGGGCAACGAGATCATCGATGCTCTGATACCCGCCCAACGCGGTCTGAATCGCAAACTGCCCAGGCACGTTGGCGCACAGGCGCATCGAGGCAAGCATATCGAGCCCCTCGATGTAATCCTTAGCGGCCCGCTTATCCCCCGAGACAATCATCCAGCCGGCGCGATACCCGCAAGCGCGGTAATTTTTCGACAAGCCATTGAAGCTGATGGTCAGCACATCTTCAGACAAAGAACCCAGCGCGGTGTGGGTGATGCCGTCATAGAGCACCTTGTCATACACCTCATCGGCAAAAAGGATGAGGTTGTGCGCCCGGGCGAGATTCACGATCTCTTGCAACAGCGCATCGGGATAGACCACCCCGGTGGGGTTATTGGGGTTGATCAGCACCAGTGCCCGGGTCTGCGGGGTGATCTTCTTTTTGATATCCGCGATATCCGGCAGCCAGCCTGCGCCCTCGTCGCACAGATAATGCCGTGGCGTGCCGCCGGACAAGCTCACAGCAGCCGTCCATAAGGGGTAATCCGGCGCGGGCACCAGCACTTCATCGCCGGGGTTGAGCAGCGCATTCATCGCCAGCACGATCAGCTCGGACACCCCGTTGCCGATGTAAATGTCATCAAGCCCCACGCCTTTGATGCGCTTTTCCTGGCTGTAATGCATCACCGCCTTGCGCGCAGCGAAGATGCCTTTCGATTCGGAATACCCTGCCGCATTGGGCAGATTCAGAATCATGTCGCGCTGGATTTCCTCGGGCGCCTCGAAACCAAAGGCGCCGAGATTGCCGATATTGAGCTTGATAATGCGCTGGCCTTCTTCCTCCATCTGTTTGGCCCGGGCGAGTACCGGACCGCGGATGTCGTAGCAGACGTTGGCGAGCTTGTTGGATTTCTGAATCGGGCGCACGAGGCGGCTCTTCCTTAATATTGAGTTGCCCGTTTGGCCGGGCGAAAGTGGTAATCTTATCGTTTGTCACTAGGCCCACGCAATCTTGCTGCTCCCATGAAACTGATACAGGACGCCGCCCGCGCCCAGCACACGATCACCGGCTACGGCGCGGATCATGTGGCGATCGACAAACTTCCCCACCGCAACAGCCTCATTGTGCTCCCCACGCAGCTCGTCTCCCCGTGGGACGCCCGTTTCGAGCACCTCGAGCCCGGTGATTTCGCCCCGCTCATTGCGCTGCGCCCAGAGGTGGTGTTGCTCGGCACAGGGGCCCGGCAACGCTTTCCCCGGCCCGATGTCTTGCGAGCGCTGATCGAGGCGGGCATCGGCGTGGAAG
>JBEAUN010000181.1:0-4321 GCA_041161415.1 Pseudomonadota bacterium
AGGAAATCCAAAGCGGTCAATATGCCCGCGAATTCATCCTCGAAAACCGCGCCGGTGCGCCCACCTTGCTGGCCCAGCGTCGCAATCTCGCCGAGCACCCGATTGAAAAGGTCGGTGCCACCTTGCGCGAAATGATGCCCTGGATCCGCAAGAACAAGCTGGTCGATCAGACCCGCAACTAAGCGAAAATCCGGCCGGCGCGAGGAGGGTCTGCGCCGGCCGTATTGAGCCGTTTCGAGTTAAACCTCCCCTCGAGGCGCAGCACTCTCTCAATCACTCTCAATCGAATCGATGTCGACTTACCCTCATCCCCTCATCGCCAAGGAAGGCTGGCCTTTCCTGGCCGCATCCGTCGCGGCCTCTTTGCTAGTTAGTTACAAATTCGGTTTCATCTGGGCGAGCCCTTTGTGGTTGCTCACCCTTTTTATTTTGCAATTCTTCCGTGACCCACCACGGCGCATCCCGGAAGGTGTGGCAGCCGTGCTCTCCCCCGCCGACGGGCGTATTGTCGCCATCGAGCCTGTGACAGACCCTTATCTCAATCGGCCCGCGCTCAAGATTAGCGTCTTCATGAATGTCTTCAATGTCCATTCGAACCGCGCGCCGGTCGATGGCGTGGTGAAGCAACGCTGGTACAACCCTGGTGCTTTCGTGAATGCAGCACTGGACAAAGCCTCCACCGAAAATGAGCGCAATGCGCTTTGGATTCAAACACCCACCGGGGCTGACATCACCTGTGTGCAGGTTGCAGGCCTCATTGCACGCCGTATTCTGTGTTACGTCGAGCCGGGTGCGAGCTTGAGTCGTGGTCAGCGCTATGGCTTCATTCGTTTCGGCTCACGGGTCGATGTCTATCTGCCACCCAGCGCACAAGCGAGGGTCACCATCGGTGAGAAAGTCAGTGCCACCGAAACGGTACTCGCGCAGTTACAGTGAGTCTGTATTGCCAACGCGCATTGAGGGGCGGATGATACCCATTTCAATCACCACACGCTGAGCATGCCAAAATTCCCTATCCGCAATGCGTTGTCGGATCCTGCGCAAAGAAAGCGGGGGATTTATCTTTTGCCCAACCTGCTGACCACGGCAGCGCTTTTTTCGGGCTTCTATGCCATCGTGCAGGCGATGAACCTTCGCTTTGAGCAGGCGGCGGTTGCGATCTTCATCGCCATGGTTCTCGATGGCCTCGATGGCCGGGTCGCACGCATGACGCATACCCAAAGTGCTTTTGGTGCGGAGTACGATTCCTTGTCCGACATGGTCTCTTTCGGCGTGGCGCCTGCGTTGGTGATTTACGAGTGGGCCTTGAAGGGCATGGGCAAGCTCGGCTGGGTGGCGGCTTTCGTCTACTGTGCCGCCGCGGCGCTTCGTTTGGCGCGCTTTAATACGAACATTAATGTGGTCGACAAGCGCTTCTTTCAGGGGTTGCCTAGCCCCGCTGCAGCTGCCCTGGTTGCGGGCATGGTCTGGATTTCCCATGACAATGGCATTAGCGCCGCCAGCGCTCAGTGGTTCGCTTTCGTGCTTACCCTTTTCGCGGGCTGCACCATGGTCAGCAAT
Source organism: Pseudomonadota bacterium (assembly GCA_041161415.1). Lineage (GTDB taxonomy): Bacteria > Pseudomonadota > Gammaproteobacteria > Burkholderiales > Rhodocyclaceae > JBEAUN01. Next base: position 1,561 of record JBEAUN010000181.1, read on the forward strand.
TTGCCATTTTATTCGGGAAAACAAATCAACCTTCGTCGAAGCGTGCCGTTTTTTGCAGTGCTTGGGCTGGTGATGGCTTTCGTGGTGGTTTCGTTGGATCCGCCATCGGCTCTGTTTCTGTTATTTCTCGTCTATGGCTTGTCTGGTTATGTGTTGGCCTTTGTCCGGTGGGTCGGGAAGGCTAAATCGAATGGGCCCCGCATGGGTTGAATAGGTGGTGGGAGCGCGGATTCCGTACTGCCCCGACTTAATGAACCAATTCCAAAATCCATGCTTACTGACTGCGTCGCCGGTCAATCAGGATCAATGGACTGATCAGTCCATACGGTGATGACGTGCGATAGGGTCGGGCTAGATAAAAAGCGCCCGGACCTGAAGTGGCGATGTTCCCCGCAACCGTCACGCGTCGCCTACCAAAAAGACCACCCTAATTTAGAACCGCTTGGAGAATGCCGTGATTCTGCGAGACGGAGCGGGAGCGCTTTCTGCCGGGCCAGACGACACAGAAGTTGTGCTAACCGACGCTGGCTTGGCGATGGGTGTTGGCGCCAGTTTTGGCTGAAGGGGGGAAACGGGTGGGGCAACTCGCGTGGCTTGCAGTGTGGGTGTAGCCGGTCGTGCAATTGGATCGGTTGGGGCTGGCGACTTGCTTTCTGCAGGCTTCGCAGGGGCGTCCACGCTGGGCCCCGCGGCTTGGGGCACTTCAATGCGCTTGGATTCCTCCACCTTCGCGACGGGTGCGGACGGAATGTTGAAAGAGACCTTGGGCGCCAATTCCGGCAAGCTCAAGGATGCGATCGCGGAATGATCGGTAGCGGTGAGACGCGGGGTAATCAAAAACAGTCGCTTGAACCGCGAGCTGCTATTCGATCGATTTGAGAATAGAGTGCCTATCACGGGCAGTTTGCCAAGCACCGGGATGCCATCCATGGTGCTTTCCTCTTTCTCAAGCGAATAACCCGCGATCAGCAGCGACTGTGTCGGCTCGATAATAGCCTGCGTGCTGATGTTGGTTTTTTTTACCCGTGCAACCGAGCTGGCACTGGGATCAACCTGTGATCCATCCTCAATGTCTACGGCCAGCTGGATTTTTGTTTTGACGTCTTCATTGATCACGTGGGGCGTCACGCGGAGCAGGGTGCCCACCGTGACCGGCACAATGTTCGCAACCCGTTCGCCCGACACGCTCGAGAACGTGGTGTCAGTCAAATCGAGTATCGCGCCGAGGTTGTCCATCGTCAGCACCACCGGCTTGGCCAACACCTTTGCGTCACCGGTACTTTCCAAGGCTCGCAGGGTGGCATTAAAGCCTCGCAGGTCACGCACCACCGAAGTGGAATCTCCACTACCGAAACGCAGACCAAAGCCCGCGTTTTCCCCGGTGGGCGCGGAGGTTATGCCAAAGCGCCGGGAGCCATAACTCCAGGTTGTTCCCAGTGCGTCGAGCTTTTCCTGTTTGATGTCGATGATAGAAGCTTCGATCTCAACCAACTGGGACGGTACATCGAGTTCGGCGATCAAGTCGGCATACATCTTCTGCTTCGAGATGTGATCACGGATGATGACAGCGTTCAGGCGAGGATCGGATTCAATCGTGGGCCCATTGGCATTGGAGCGAGCCTGTTCGCCTGGCTGATTCCTCGAGGGCTCCGCCCCCGTGCCCTCATAGAGCTTGCCCGGGCTGGCCTGCATGGGTTGGCCGGCGGTGGTGGTGCCGCCATTGGGCGATGTTACAGGGGCTGTCCGGGTGGGTGTTTGGCGAGTCAAAAGATTGATGAGGATCGTGGCCACGCCCTTGGTAACGATCTCCTTGTCGCGGAGTTGTATCCGGCGATCTTCAACCGAAGCGTATTTCAGGCGAAACACCATGGTGGTCATGGTGTCTCCCGATTCAAGTTTGGCGATCGTGGTGGTGACCAAATTCACATATTCACGCGGCCCGGTCACGATCACGGCATCTTCTTCAGGCACCGCACCCCACCCAAACCGCGGGGTGATCAAGCCAATGTCGCTGAGCGCCTGCTTGAGGCTCTCAGCCGCCCCCGGCGTGATGCGAATGCGCTGCACCACCCGATCCTTGCCACGGCTTACATAGAGCGTGTTGCCGAAGATAAACCAATTAAAGCCGTACATCTCTGACAAACGATTGAGCATTTCGGCTGCCGAATCTCCGCCCACCCGGCCGCTGATCGATTCTTTGAATGTCCCGGAAAGTTTGAGGGTGAGACCAAAATTTTTGGCCAGATTTTGCAGCACGTTCCCCACCGATTCGCCATTGGCAAAATAAGCGTATGGACGCCGCAGGTTGGCTTCGGGGTCGGTCGACTCTGGTTTCGCAGGCGCGGCATGAGCGGCAGCGCCGATGGTGCAGCAGGCTGCGATGATGAGGCCTTGGATGAGGGGGGTGACCAACCGATGAGTTTTCATTGGCGCATCAGCCCTTGCTGGTAGTTGCATTGCGAACAAAAAGCTGTCGAAATGCATGAGACGACTGGATAAATTCGGTGAGATCGGGGGCAGGCTGTCCTGTCCCGGAAGAGGCTTCCATTTCCATCACCAGCCTGAGACAACGATCATGTTTTGAAACGGCGAGACTCAAGCCACTTGGCAGCATATGGCGAATGGTCGTGAATAGATTAAGCGCCTCCAAGGCTTGACTTTCGCGGGTGGTGAGGCTGTGCGAAAGGCGAACCACGCGGGTGGAGACACGAAATAGGGTGTGGGTGATGTCTTCGGCTTCGATAAAGAACTGATCATTGAA
>JBEAUN010000040.1:0-4540 GCA_041161415.1 Pseudomonadota bacterium
GATCGCAGCGCGGCAGGAGGAAATCGCTGTGGTGTCTTGCGCGGGCGAGTGCATCGCTTAGCACCGCGGCGAAGCGGCGCGCGCTGGCGATGTCGATTGGCGTGTTGAGCGCGGCGACACACAGCGGCTCCCAGATCAATCGCGTGAGGCGCTCGCTCTGGCCGTGTCGATCGAGCAGGGCCGCAACGCTGATATCGGGCTCGCCCGCGCAGGGGCCTTGCTGGCAGTGGCGCATGCCTTGGGCGAGACGCAGCTTTTCGCTAAGCGATAAGCCGCGCGCGGTGATGAGGCCCGCCAAAAGATGAAGCGGCGCAGGCAGTGCGCGGGTGGCTAGATGCAGGCTGCCGGGGTAATGCAGCATGAGCGGCATTCTTAAAAACGCCGCCTCCAGCGACACGCCGATCGTCTCGATCAAGGCGAGCGTTTCGGTGTAAGCGCCGATCAGGATGTGCTGGCCGTTATCCAGCCGCAGCCCTTCGTGGATGAGGCCGCGAGCGCGGCCGCCGAGTGTGCCGGCGGCTTCAAACAACGTGATGCGATGCCCGACTTCGGTGAGACGCACCGCACACGCAAGCCCCGCCCAACCGCCGCCGATGATGGCGATGTTTTTCACGCACGCAGCCAGGTGCGGCTGGCGATCCAGAGTTTCCGGATCGGGGTGAGCGAGGTGCGCTCAGTCAGCACCTTGCCGGCGGCGTCCGCGATTTCATCGAGCAGCGTGCGGTAGATTGCCGCCATCACCAGCCCGGCGCGCTGGTTGGCGCGGTCTTGTTTCGGCAAGGCGGCGTGTGCGGCTTCGAAATAGCTTTTCGCGCGCTCGATCTGAAAGGCCATCAAGGCGGCAAAATTGCTCGATTCACGAGCATTGAGGATATCCGCGGCCGGCACATTGAATCGCTGCAGGTCTTCCACCGGCAAATAAATCCGGCCGCGCCGGGCGTCTTCGCCCACGTCGCGGATGATGTTAGTGAGCTGCAGCGCGATGCCCAGATCATGGGCATAACGGCGTGTGGCGCGCTCGGTGGCGCCGAAGATCTCGCAAGCCAAAAGCCCCACCACCGAGGCCACGCGATAGCAATAAAGCTGCAGGCCTTTGAAATCGAGATAGCGTGATTGGGTGAGATCCATCTCCATGCCGTCGATGATCTCGAGGAATTGCTCTTGCGGGAGATTGAATTGCCGCACCACGGCGGCGAGCGCCTGGCCCACCGGATGCTGCGGGCTGCCTTCATAGACCCGGCTGATTTCGCCTCGCCACCAGGCGAGCTTGGTGGCGGCAAGGCTTGGGTCGTGGCATTCATCGACCACATCATCCACCTCGCGGCAAAAGGCATAGAGCGCCATGATGCCGCGCCGCTTTTCGGTGGGCAGAAACAGAAAGCTGTAGTAAAAACTCGAGCCGCTCTTGGCAGCGCGGTCGGCGCAGTAGGCGTCGGGCGTCATGGATGGCGTGGATAAGAAAAAAGCGCGCGCCATGATAACAGAGCCCAATCCAGCGCCTTGAGCGTTGGGCGCGCGAGGAACACATCATGGTCGGCGGCTTCGATTTTTTCTAGGATGCGCAAGCCCCCCAGCACCACCAGCCGCAGCTCCCAGCCCAGCCGGCCGGGCAGGGCGCGGGCGAGCGGGGCGCCTTGCATCATCATGAGCCGCGCCCGGGTGATCTGAAAATGCATCAGCAAGGGCCAGTTGCTGTCGAGGCGGCAATCGCGGATTTCTTCTTCGGTTACACGAAATTCCGCGAGCTCCTTTTGCGGCAGATAGACGCGGTTTTTTTGCCAATCGATCGCCACATCCTGAAGAAAATTGATGATCTGCAAGGCGCTGCAAATGGCGTCCGACTGGGCGAGCTTGTCGGCATCGGTGGCACGATAAAGATGCAGCAGCAAGCGCCCCACCGGGTTGGCCGAGCGGCGGCAGTAATCGAGCAGCGAGTCGATGTCTTCATAGCGGGTCTTCACCACATCCTGCTTGAAGGCATCCAGAAGATCACGCAGCAAGCCAATCGGCAGGCCCCATTCGTGGATGGCTTTCGAGAGGCGTTTAAAGAGCGGGTCGAAGACCTCCTCGCCCAGCGCAATGGCATCGAGCGCGGCTTCAAAGCGGGCCAGGTCATCGAGGCGCTTGGCAGGGGGTGCGTCACCTTCATCCGCGATGTCATCTGCGGTGCGAGCGAAGGCATAGATCGCTTCGATCGGCTCACGGAATTTCCGCGGCAGCAGCACAGAGGCGACGGGGAAGTTTTCGTAGTGGTCGATAGGCATGGTGAGAGATGCCAAACACTTTTTTATGCGGTTAGGTTGGGGGGGGCGTGGTTTTTTATGAGACACCACCACCCCACAGCCCCCGGCTCAAGCCGGCTCAAACCAATTCAAAATCCCATCCAGCCCGCAGAAATCAATCGCATAGGCGGCCTGTTCGCGCACCACGGGTTTGGCGCGGTAGGCTACGCTCACGCCGGCTTCGCTCAGCATTTTGAGATCATTCGCGCCATCGCCCGCGGCGATGATGGCTTCTTTTTTCAATCTCAACGCTTCTTTCTGTTCAAGCAGGACGGTGCGCTTTTTATCCGCATCCACGATCCCACCCAGCACGCGGCCGGTGAGTTTGCCGCCTGCCACTTCCAGCGTGTTGGCGTAGGCATGATCGAACCCTAAGCGCGACTTCAATCGTTCGGTAAAAAAGGTGAAGCCCCCGGACACCAGCACCGTGGTGATCCCGGCTTTTTTTAAGGCTTCCATCAAACGCGGTGCGCCCGGCGAGAGCTGCAAGCGCTCGTCATAGACCCTCATCAAGGCGGACTCATCCAGCCCCGCCAATAACGACACCCGCCGCCGCAGGCTCTCTGAAAAATCCAGTTCGCCGCGCATCGCCGCTTCGGTGATCTTTGACACCTCGGCCTTCAAACCGAACATGTCAGCAATCTCGTCGATGCACTCGATGGTGATCAGCGTGGAATCCATGTCGGTGACAAAGAGGCCACAATCGTAAAGCGTGCGGCCGTCCGGCACGAAGCCGAAATCGCTTTTGTGCGCACGCGCCCAAGGCGCGATGTCGGGGTGGGGCGCAGCGTTGATCAATGCAAACACGCGCTCACCGCGCTCCTCAATCCGCGAGGCGGCGGTGAGTTTGGCCAAAGACGCGAGTTCAGCGGCGGCAATATCGCCGCCTTGAAGGATGAGGTTCATGCCAGACGCTCGCGTTGGGGCAGGTGGTGTTTCAGGGTTTCGTGGGCTTTGAGCAGCGCCTCTTCGGTGGCGTCCCAATCGAGACACGCATCCGTCACCGAGCAGCCATAGCGCAGGGTGGAAAGATCCGCCGGAATCGGCTGATTGCCGCCCACGATATTCGATTCGATCATCAGCCCAACAATCGAGCGATTGCCCTCGATGATTTGATGCACGCAATCTTGCAGCACCAAAGGCTGCAGCTCCGGCTTCTTGGAGGAATTGGCATGCGAGCAATCGACCACGATATTCTGCGGCAAGCCGGCCTTGGCCAGCGCCGCTTGCGCGAGCGCAATGCTCACCGAATCATAATTGGCCTGCCCACCACCGCCGCGCAGCACCAGATGCCCGTAGCGATTGCCGCGCGTGCGGATGATGGCGGATTTGCCATCGGCATTGATGCCCAAAAAGCTGTGCGGGCGCGAGGCGGAGAGGATTCCGTTGATAGCGGTGTCCAGATTGCCGTCGGTGCCGTTTTTAAAGCCCACCGGGGTGGAAAGCCCCGAAGCCATTTCTCGGTGGGTTTGCGATTCGGCGGTGCGTGCGCCAATCGCCGTCCAGCTCACCAGATCGCCGAGATATTGCGGGGCGATCGGGTCCAGCGCCTCGGTGGCGGTGGGCAAGCCGGTTTCGCAGACATCCAGCAAAAAGCGCCGGGCTTTTTGCATGCCTTCTTCGATGTGGAAGGAGTCATCCATCCGCGGGTCGTTGATGAAACCCTTCCAGCCGGTGGAGGTGCGCGGCTTTTCGAAATACACCCGCATCACAATCAGCATGGTGTCACTGACCGCTTCGGCCAGGCGCTTTAAGCGCAGCGCGTAATCCATGCCGGCCACCGGATCGTGAATCGAGCACGGCCCCACCACTACAAAAAGCCGCGGGTCTTCATGATCGAGAATGGCGCGAATGGCGTGCCGGCCCTCCAGCACCGCGCGGCCTGCGGCATCGCTCAGTGGCAAGCCCGTGGTGATCTCGCGCGGCGAGGGCATTGGGTCGAAGGCGGCAACGTTGAGGTTTTCAGTTCTTTCCATGGCGGGGCAAGGACACTCAATCGAAAACCGGCGATTTTATCCTGTGTTGGCGTGGACGCGGTGATCGGGTTTATCGTTTTGGTGAGATTGGTTGAAGCGCTGACCGGGGCGCTTTGTGAAGCCGGGGGTAAATTAGGGCAATCCCCCGGTCAGGCTTGCAGGGCTTTGTGGTAGGCTGAACCCCGGTTTTTTGGCTCCCCCGTGTTTTTGAACGGGGATGTTTTCTCTTTCTGCCTTGATCTCGCATGATTTCTGCCACGCGTTCCGCTTTGCCTTCCCAAG
>JBEAUN010000227.1:0-2867 GCA_041161415.1 Pseudomonadota bacterium
GCAGGCTTGGCTTCTTCCTTCTTGCCGCAGGCGGACAGAGCGACGGCAACCAGGGCAGCAACGAGGAGCGATTGTTTCATTTCTTACTTTCCTTATCGATAAGTGAGTGTACGGCGTCCAAAATTTTTGGGCTGGCCAAGGGGCGACCTCAGCCAGGCGTGGAGTCTACCACAGCAACTATCTGAAAATCCACATCGTGTTGCGGTGCACTATTTCTCGGGTTGCCTCCCGCGGCGAGTTTTTTCTTCGAAAGAGAGGGGGCTTACACCACAAATCCATCCGCCCACCATTCACGCAACAGATCCATCAGGTCATCTGACACCGCCACCCCCGCGGGCAGCGCACGCTGATCCGCCAGCGCTTGCAACTTCACGCAATCTTCTTTGCTTGGCTCGAGTTTCTCGCCATTCAGATAAAAGCAGTGGCCTGCGAACAACAGCTGCGTCTTGCGATGCAAACGCACCCCCTCATTGGCGAGCTTCTTCTTGAAAGCCGCGCGCGTCATTGTTTTTTCAGGCGGATCAAAAAACACATGCTGCTTGGGCTCGGTGAGATAGCAGCCGAGGAAATCGGCAATATCCTCCCGTCTCCAGCGCAATGATTCGATCATCGCAGTGACTTTATCCAGCATCGCGCCATCGATCCCTGCGCGATGGCGCGGCAGAGTCAGATCTGGGTCGGCATAGCGGCCGGGTAATTGCAGATGCTCGCTGATGAACTCAAAAAACCCGCGCACCATCTCCTCTGCCGAGGGCGCGCGAAAGCCGATCGACCAGGTCATGCATTCACCCACAGCCACGCCATTGTGCGCATAGTGCGGTGGCAAATAGAGCATGTCGCCCGGGTTCAGCACCCACTCATCCGTGGGCTGAAAATCACGCAGGATGCGAAGCGGCGCATCCGGCACCAGCGAGAGGTCTTGCTGATTGCTCACCTGCCAGCGCCGCTGCCCCACGCCTTGCAGCAGGAAGACATCATACGAATCAAAATGCGGCCCCACGCCGCCGCCATCTGTGGCGTAGCTCACCATTAAATCATCCAGCCTTGCAGCGGGGATGAAGTCGAATTGATGCAGCAAGTCATCGGCGGCATCAGAAAAAAGATTGACCCCTTGCACTAGCACCGTCCAGGGCGTGCGGCGCTTGAAGTCAGCCCGCCGAAACGGGCCGTGATCCAATTGCCACGACTGCTCGCCATGATGAATCAGCCGCGATTCGGCCTCGTCATCGCAGGCGAGTGAGAGCACCTCATCACGCGTGAGCGGGCCCTTGAAATCGTTGAAGGCACCCCGCACCAGCAGCGGTTTTTTTTGCCAATAGTCGGCGAGAAATTGTTGGGGCGTGAGCCCACCTAGCAGTTGTCTTTTCATGGGGTGCGATTATCGACACACTGCGCGCTTGCCGCAATGCGCCGGGGGGCATCTATGTGTGGCCCAGAGCCCGGGTACAATGGCGGCCTTTTTTCAGTAGCCCCTCCACGTATCATGCCGTTTGCCAAAATCGAATCCCTGGAACACGAAGGCCGTGGTGTTGCCCATGTCGAGGGCAAAACCATTTTTATCGAAGGCGCGCTGCCGGGCGAAGAGGTCGAGTATGTGAGCTATCGCAAAAAGCCCAGCTTCGAAAACGCCGAGGTGGTGCGCATCCTCGATGAAAGCGCCCAACGTGTCAGCCCGCGCTGCGCGTATTTCGGGCTGTGTGGCGGCTGCAGCATGCAGCATGTGGATGCCTTTGCCCAAGTGGCGCACAAGCAGCGTGTGCTTGAAGATGCGCTGTGGCATATCGGTGGGCGCTTGCGTCCTGAAGAGGTGTATCCGGCCATTTACGGCCCGGCCTGGGGATATCGCACCCGGGCGCGGCTGTCGGTGCGGGTGGTGCCCAAAAAAGGCGGCGTGCTGGTGGGTTTTCATGAAAAGCGCAGCAGCTATATCGCCGACATGAAATCCTGCGAAGTGCTGCCAAGGCATGTGTCGGCCTTGTTGCCGAAATTGCGCGAGTTGATCGCTGGCATGTCCGCGCCCAATCGGCTGCCGCAGATCGAGCTCGCGGTGGGCGATGTGGTCACAGCGCTGGTGCTGCGCCACCTTGAGCCGCTCACGCCCGAGGATGAATCGCTGCTGCGGCAATTCGCCGATGCGCAGGGTGTGCAATGGTGGCTGCAGCCCGGCGGCCCGGCTACGGCATGGTGCTTTTATCCGCAAGAGGGCGCGGTGCTGGCCTATCGCCTGCCTGAGTTTCAGCTCACCATGCCGTATCGGCCCACGGATTTCACGCAGGTGAATGTGGGCGTGAATCAAATGCTGATTCGCCGCGCCATGCGCCTGCTGGACCCGAAGCCCCATGAGCGGGTGGCGGATATGTTCTGTGGGCTTGGGAATTTCACTTTGCCGATTGCAAGGCTTGGGGCAGAGGTGCTCGGCGTGGAAGGCAGCCGCGCGCTGCTGGATCGCGCCGCGGAAAACGCCGCCGCCAATGGTCTGGCGGCGCGCTGCACCTACACAGAAGCCAATCTTTTCGAGATCACACCTGAATCGCTCGCCGCGATGGGGCGCTTTGACAAAATGCTCATCGACCCGCCGCGCGAAGGCGCGATCGAGTTGGTCAAATCGCTCGGAGACGAGGCGCCCTCGCGGATTGTCTATGTGTCCTGCAAACCGGGGACCCTTGCGCGTGATGCCGCGGTGCTGACGCATGAAAAAGGCTATCGGCTGCGCGGTGCGGGCGTGGCCAACATGTTCCCGCACACCTCGCATGTGGAGTCTATTGCGCTTTTCGAGCGGTGATTTTGAGCAATGCCCGGGTGTGGGTCACTTGAGGGGGGGCGCGTTTGCCCCCCTTGTTGAACCCCCCTCACAAAAGACTCAACCC
>JBEAUN010000249.1:0-4357 GCA_041161415.1 Pseudomonadota bacterium
GCTCAAGCGCGCGTGGTTCGGTAATCGAAGCCGGCGTGCTGGCGGGGAGCCCGGTGCGGCGGGCGTAGTCGCGCACTTCGGCAGCGGAGTCCTCTGCCAAAAAAAGCTTGCCAGTGGCGGTGGTGTGCAAAGGCGCCCGTGCGCCGATGATATGCACAATGCGTACCGCCGCGCGGCCGCTTGAGGTGCGCTCGACATACACGATCTCATCGTTTTGGCGCACGCCGAGATTCACGCTCTCGCCAGAGATCTCGTGCAGCTTTTGCATGTGGGGCTTGGCGATCTCGCGAATATCGATGCGCGATTTCACGATATTGCCAAGCTCAAGCAGCCGAATCCCCAAGCGATACATCCCGCCCTCGGCACGCTCGACAAAGCCGCTTACCGCCATGGCCGCAAGAATGCGATGCGCGGTCGAAGGATGCAGCGCAGTCTCCTGCGCCAGTTGCTTCAAGCTCACCACGCCGTGATGGCGAGCGAGCGCATCGAGCAGTGTCATCATGCGGTCGATGACTTGAATCGAGCTTTTGGATTCTTCTGTGCTCAAGCGTGCTCCGATGTGTGTTTTTCCCTGTGGCCCAGCATATCATATTGCACCGCGCAAACCGCATTGCGAAATATGCGCGCCAGGCGTAGTGTCTTCTCTTCATCTCACAAGGAGCAGGGGCTCAGATGCGAGTCGGCTTATTTGTCACATGTCTGGTGGATTTGATGCGCCCCTCGGTGGGTTTTGCGGCGCTGAAATTATTAGAACAAGCCGGCTGCAAGGTGGTGGTGCCAGACACCCAAACCTGCTGCGGCCAGCCGGCCTGGAACAGCGGCGACCGTGCCACCACGCGTGCGCTGGCTGAAAAATTTCTCAAAGAATTTTCCCGCTGTGATTATGTGGTCGCGCCTTCGGGCTCTTGTGCCGGCATGATTCGGCATCATTATGCCGATCTTTTCAAAGACGATCCGATGCTCTCGGATCGGCTCGCGGCGTTAAGCGCGAAGACCTATGAGCTCACCGATTTTTTGGTGACCATATGCAAAATGGATAAAGTGCCCGGCCAGTTTCAGGGCACGCTCACCTATCACGATTCTTGCTCCGGGCTGCGTGAGCTGGGGGTGAAGCAACAGCCGCGCGCGCTGCTCAAAAAAGTGTCGCGCGCGAGGTTGAAGGAAATGCCTTCGTGCGAGGAATGTTGCGGCTTTGGTGGAGCGTTCTCGGTGAAATTCGGTGACATCTCCGCCAAAATCGCCGAGCGAAAATGTGAGGCGATCCAAGCCAGCGGCGCAAGCGCCGTGGTGCTGGGCGATCTGGGTTGCATGCTCAATATCGCCGGCAAGCTCTCGCGCATGAATGATGACACTCGCGTATTGCATGTGGCCGAGGTGCTGGCCGGCGTGGAGGCGCCGTAATGGAAACCCAGTCGATGCACTTCAAGGCCCGCGCCGGGATGAAAATCGCGGATATGCGGCTGGCCCAGAATCTCGCCAAGACCAAACATAAATTTGTCGCTGCGCGCGCCAATGCGATTTTGGAGCTCGACGATTTCGAAGCCACGCGCGATGCCGCCACGAAGATTCGCGACACGGTGCTGAAAAATCTCGATCTGTGGCTCGAGCGTTTCGAAACCCGCGCCACCGAACGCGGCGCGCAAGTGCTGTGGGCGCGTGATGGCGATGAAATTTGCAAGCTGGTGATCGACATCGCCCGCCGCCATTCGGTGTCGAAGGTGGTGAAATCGAAATCCATGCTCTCGGAAGAAGCCGGGCTCAATGCCTCGCTCACTGAGGCCGGCATCACGCCGGTGGAAACCGATCTGGGCGAATACATCCTGCAGATCAACAACAACGAGCCGCCCTCGCACATCATCGCGCCGGCGCTGCATAAAAGCCTGGAAGAAGTCGCCACACTGTTTTCCAAAAAGCATAAAACCCCGCGCAAAACCGAAATCACCGAGCTCACTCGCGAGGCGAGAGAGCAGCTGCGTGGGCATTTTCTAAGCAGTGTGATGGGCATCTCGGGCGGTAACTTTCTGGTTGCCGAGACGGGGTCTGTGGCACTGGTCACCAATGAGGGCAATGGCCGCATGGTGACCACCTTGCCACGGGTGCATGTGGTCATCACCGGCATTGAGAAGGTTATTCCCACGCTGGAAGACTTGGCGACCTTAATGCGCCTGTTGCCGCGTTCTGCCACCGGGCAATCGATCTCCAATTACGTCTCGTTGCTCACCGGCACAAAAGGGGCAGGGGATTTCGATGGCCCGGAGCATATGTATTTCATCCTGGTCGATAACGGCCGGGTGGGGCTGTTGGGCTCGGAATTCGAGGAGATGCTGCGATGCATTCGCTGCGGCGCCTGCATGAACCACTGCCCGGTGTATCAAACCGTCGGCGGCCATGCTTATGGCTGGGTGTATCCCGGGCCGATGGGCGCGGTGCTCACGCCGCTTTATCAGGGTATCGACAAGGCGCTCGATTTGCCGCAAGCCGCCACCATGTGTAATCAATGCAGCGTGGTCTGCCCGGTCAAGATTCCGCTGCCTGACCTGATGCGCACCCTGCGTGAAAAGCAGCTCGAGCAGGGCCTGCGCCCGCGCCGCGAGAGGCTTGGCTTGAAGCTGTGGGGCTGGCTTGCGCGACGGCCGTTTTTGTATTCGCTTGCCACCCGCATCGGGGCGCGTTTTTTGAGTTGGCGCGGCGGTGATGCCGGCCGGTTGCGCAGCCTGCCTTTTCTGGGGGAGTGGACGCGCGGCCGAGATTTCCCCGCGCCCTTTGGGCGCACTTTTCGTGACATGTACAAAGATATTCACTCATGACCCACGCACCCAACTCAAAGCCGGTGATTGTCTTTCTGGAAAGCGGCTCGATCCCGGCCACGCTGCGCCGTCCCGCCTTCGATCATGTGTGGCGCGAGTATGTGGGCGTGGCAGAAGGCGATATCGAATCGCATCTTGTGGATGCGGATATCCTCATCGTCAATAAAATGCCGATCCGCGCCGCGCTGCTGTCGCGGCTGCCGAAATTGAAGCTGATTGCAGTGTCAGCCACCGGCGCAGATAACGTCGATCTCGATTGGTGCCGGGAGCATGGCGTGGTGGTGTCGAATATCCGCGGCTATGCCGCCCACACCGTGCCGGAGCATGTGATGATGCTGGCACTTGCCTTGTCGCGAAATCTGCCTGCTTATCGCAGCGCGGTGGAGGCGGGCGGTTGGCAGCGCACGCGCAATTTTTGTTTGCTCGATGCGCCGATTCGCGATCTGCATGGCGGGGTGATGACGCTGGTGGGCCGCGGCTCGATCGGGCAGGGGGTGGCGAGGTTGGCGGAGGCCTTTGGCATGCAGGTGCTGTTCGCCGAGCATCGTGCACAAAGTGTGGTGCGGGAAGGCTATGTGCCCTTCGATGAGGGGCTCGCCAGGGCGGATGTGGTGAGTCTTCATTGCCCGCTCACCGCCGCCACGCATCATCTCATCGGCGAGCGTGAATTGAATCTCATGAAGCAAGATGCCCTGCTGATCAACACGTCGCGCGGCGCGCTGGTGGATGATGTGGCCTTGCTCAAAGCCCTGCAGAGCGGTCGATTGGGCGGCGCGGGGCTGGATGTGTTGCCCAAGGAGCCGCCCACCGAGGGCCATCCCTTGCTGGATGTGCGCCTGCCCAATCTCATCGTCACGCCCCATGTGGCCTGGGGTTCGCAGGCGGCGCGTCAGGCGCTGGCGGATCAGTTGATCGACAACATCGAAGCTTGGATGCGCGGCGAGCCGCGTAACCGGCTTGCTTGAACAGGGGAAGACATGAGCGCACGTGCAGATATTCTGGCGCGGGTGAGGAGGCGTTTGGGTGGGCGTCGTCGTGAAGGGCTCGATCAAGCCCGGCGTGAGGTGGATGCTTGGCTTGCCAAGCGTGCCATCGGCCCGCAGCCGCAGATTCGCGGTGAATTGCTCAATGCTTTTATCGACCGCTCCGAGGCGCAATCGACCACGATTGAAGTGGCCGATGAAAAAAGCGAAGTGCCGGGCATGGTGGCCGCGTGGCTTCATGCCCATGAATTGCCGACCAGCGCCGTGATCTGGCCGGAATGTGCTGATCTCGATTGGGCGGGTGCGGGCATCGAAGTGCGCGCCGAAGGGGCGCGCGATGGCGATCTGGTTGGCATCACGGGCGCCTTTTGTGCGATCGCCGAGACCGGCACCCTGATGCTCTGCTCCGGCCCCTTGCGTGCCGCCACCACCAGCTTGCTACCTGAAACGCATATCGCGTTGGTGGATTTCAATCGCATCGTGGCCAGCATGGAAGACGCCTTCGCACTGGCGCGCAAGGAATTGGGCAAACTCCCTCGCGCGGTGAATTTTATCTCCGGGCCTTCA
>JBEAUN010000255.1:0-5016 GCA_041161415.1 Pseudomonadota bacterium
TCCAAGGCACAACGGCTGCGGTGTAATCCCTGTGCGGCAAGCTTGAGGGGCTGAGCGACCCGATTGGGCAGGCGCTTGGAGGCACCGCTCAACCGCTTGCCTCCGGAGATTTTGGTGCCAGGGCACAAGCCCAGCCAAGAGGCAAAGTGCTTGGCTGTTTTGAACTGGTGCAACTCGGGTCCCACCTCGACGAGCACCTTGAGGGCCGTACTGACATCAATGCCGCCGATACGGGGTCAGATCCACCCCGGACCATTGGTACAGGGCCTTGCGCACATCGAAGCGCGGAGCATTCTTGGCGTGCCCCTTGTCCTTGTTGGGCACCAAGGTGTCCGCGTGCTGACGCAGTGGGCTGATCATCGCCTCCAGTTGTTCGTCTGCTTGGACAATCAGTTGGCAGTAGGCGTCATACAAGGCCAGCGCCTGCGCCAGGCAGAACACATGCTCGGTACGCCAGGTGCCGGTCAGGCTCTGCGCGATCTCTTCCTCGCTGGCGCGCACGCGGTAGTTGCGTAGCTTGGCCAGCTTCGATGGGTCGCGCTCGCCGGCGATGATGGCGCGGCTGATGTCCAGCCCGCGACAATGTCGGTGATGACGTTACTGAGATGAATGTTCATCTGGGTAAGCGCCTTTTGCATACGCTACACTTGCCGGGCCTGCTCCCGCAGCAGACTGTCGCGGTGGCGCAAAATGGCCCGCAACGCACAGACCTCGGCCGGGGGGGGGCGGAAGGCACCCTGCAACGGGCCGAAGCTCATCAATTGCTGAAGCCATTGGCAAGCTAGAACATCGGACTTGCGCCCACTGACATTGCGAAGGTGTCGGGCATTGACCAGCAGTACCTCGAAGCCACGCGACTGCAGGACCTTGTAGGGGGGCGATCCAGTACACCCCGGTCGACTCCATCGCGACCATCTCAATGCCGCAGTCCTGCAGCCAGTCGGCCATCGCGTGCAGATCGTCCGTGAAGCAGGCGAACTCACGTACCGCTCGATCACTGCAATCGGCGGGGACGGCCACAAAGTGGCTTGCCGAACCAATATCGATCCCTGCTGCCCGTGGATAGTATTTCGGCAGACTTTATGATGTGGAGCGCGAAGCGGACCACGAGGATGCCGCCTCGCGGGAGCGATTGCGGCGGGACAAAGCCAAGCCAAAGGCCGATGAATTGCATGCGTGGTTGAAGCGAGTGCGGCTGCAAGTGCCCAACGGCTCGGCCACCGCGCGGGCGATGGATTACACCCTGAAACGCTGGGCGGCGCTCACGCATTATCTGAGCGATGGCAGGGTGCCGATCGATAACAATTGGATTGAGAATCAGATCCGGCCGATTGCGCTGGGGCGAAAGAACTGGCTCTTCGCCGGGAGCCAGCGAGCGGGAGAGCAGGCAGCCGCGGTGATGAGCTTGATTCAGTCGGCGAAACTCAATGGGCATGAGCCGCTGGCGTATCTCACGGATGTGTTGCAGAGGCTGCCCACGCATCTAGCTAGTCGGGTCGGAGAATTGTTGCCCCTGGGGGGTGAGGGGGAGCCGGACGGTTACGATGGAGGCGCGATCTTCGGGGAGATGGAATAGAGGCTTAAGATGGGTTGGCCTGACGGTTATTTGTAAATAGCGGATGGGAAATAAATAAATGAGCCGTTTCTTGAGAGCAAGGTCGAAGGGTGAATGCGCGTTGTCACCAGTCGCCTTCATTCGTGATGAACGCGATGCCCACCCCCGCACTAGGGCAGGCGCCCAGCGCTGATCAGCCGATTGAAAAAAATCGGCTCCGCGAGCCAGGTGACGACATCATCAAATTCCCCGCCGGGGCTTGCCTCTGATGTGGCCTCGTGGCTGATGAAGATGGCGTCGTTATTGAGGTTGTGCGATTCATCCAACCCGGCCGGATTGCTTTTATTTTTGCCCACAGAAAAAATCACCGCGATGGCGTTGTCGGCGAGTTTGATGTTGCCGTTTGCCGCTGTGCTGGAGAGCGTGAGCAGCACGCGGCTATCGGATAGGGGCCAATTATTTTTCAGCGCATTGACGGTGGTGTAGAGGCTCGTCTTCCACGGCGTGACGGCATAGCGCAGGCGGTTGCCCCAGGCATCGAGCGCGAAGCCTTGGTTGTCGGTGACGGTGAGCCCGAGCGTGGCGGCGGGGAGGAAGCCGCTGTAGGCGTTGGTGCAGACACCGCCGCCGTCAGGCGATTCGAGGCCGTTGCTGGTGGCGGTGGCGGGGCAGGGCAGGCGGCCGTTGGCGGCGGCGTAGCCGATCAGCGCCTCCTTGGCTTCGGACAAGGTTTTCTGGGTGTCGGTGAGATTGCGTGCATCGATCTGCGCGCTCAGCGGCATGATAAGCCCGCCCATCAATACGCCGACCACGGCCAGCACGATGACAAGCTCGATGAGGCTGAAGCCCTGCGATTTGGGGTCAATACGCGAGTTGATCATTGAAGTTATCGCCCATTGGTTTTTGCGCGAAATTTTTGACGGAGAAGAGCCCGCCACCCGCGCGGGATGCGTGGGCGTTGTCGCCTTCAAAAAGCTGCGCGGGGGTCAGCGTGCTGCGGTTTTGGTGGGCAAGCGCGCGGCCGGCGGCGATCACTACCAATTGCCAACCCGCGCGGCCGTTGATGGAAAGCGCGCCGGCTGCGGCGTTGCCGTTTGAATCGCGGATGAGTTGGGGTTGGTCGATCTGGTAGTAGAGGTGTCGCTGCCATTGATTCATTGCCCAAGCGCTGTTTTGGGTGGGGTCAAGCCAGCTGCAATTAGGCGTGGTGGGCCACTGGATCGCCACTTGGGCGGTGCGATCGAAAAGCATCAATCCTGCAGCGAGGCTCAAGGCAGCGTCGGTGTTGGTATTCACGCTGTTGATGCCACTCGCGGTGGATTTTTGCAAAAGCGCATCGGCGGCTTTGCTGGCGGTGGTGGCGTAGCTCACGGCTTGGCTCGCGAGTGTGGCGAGGTTGTCATAGCCGCTGGCAATGGCGCTTTGCCACGCGCTGTTAAGCGCGAGGCTCGATGCGCTGACGCTGCCTTGCGGCGTGGTGATCATGGCATCGACACCGGTCGCGATGATTTTGTCCTGCAGCGCTGCGCCGGTGAGGCTTTTGAGCAGCAGGGCATTGGTCGCCACCGCGCTGGTGGTCTGGATCAGGCTTTTATTGGCGCGGCTGATCGCAAGCGTCGCGGCGCGGACATTCTGCGGTGTCGCGTTGGCGAATTGGCTGCGGGCGGATTGCAACCGGTTGATGGAGAGCGCAGTGAGCTGGGCGTAATTGCGCGAGATCTTCACCGGCACCTTGCCAAACAGCGCGCCGTCGATGCCGATTGCGTCGGTGGATTCGATCGGCACTGGCGCGGGGAATTGGTCGTGATTGATCTCCGCCCAGGCAACAAGGCAATTGCGCACTTCGGCGGCGAAACGTTTTTCAATCACCGCGAGCAGCTCATCGCGGGTGATCACCACCATCCGGTCATTCATGATCAGGTTGCCATCTGAAGCCCGTACGGGGCCGTGGATGAAGCCATTGGTGCTGCCATCCTGGAAGCTCGCGTTGTCCTCGCCACGGGCGATGTCGAGATAATCTGCTGCGGTATTGCTGGGCCGCTTTTGCAGGCGGGGGCTGGCGAGCGGCGGGCCGGGGGCGATGATCACCGCGGCGACGCCCTGGCCGATGCTCGCGTCATAGAGCAGTTGGCCATTGGCATCGCGCACGGTGATGGTGCCGCTGGTTTCGCTGTGGCTGGTGGCGGGTTGAAATGAGCGGAAGTTATCCGAGACGGCATACCACAACCGCTCGCCACTGGCATCGCGCGCTTCAGGCACGCCCAGCGTGCGCCATGGCACGCGGCCCAGCCGCAGGCCTTGATTGGCGGCCCCGGCGCAGCCATTGCCGGTGTTCCAGGCAATGCCGTTGCCGGTGATATCCGGGCACAGCAGATTGCCGGTTGAGCGGTTTTCCATCGGGGTGGTGGCGGCATAGCCCAGGAGCGCGGCTTTGGCGTCTGCGAGCGCCGCGTCAGTGGCGGCATCCTCGGCGCGTTGGTGCGCTTGCGGTGAAGCGAGTGGGTAGAGCATTACCCCGGCGCCGGCGATCAGCAGGACGCACATCAAAATCAGCAGCGAGCCGCCCTGCTGAAGACGCCGGCGCTTCACGGCGCAAGCCTGGCGCGGTGGGTCTCGCCGACTTTCAACACGCGTGAAGCCGCTTTGCCCACCGGCGTGATCTGCACTTGATCGGGATTTTCGCTGGCTTTCACCGTGATGCCAGCGGTGGTGCTGCGGTCCTTCACGGGGGTGTCATTGACCCATACCGTGGCGCCGTGTGGCCCGTGGAGGATGCCGTCGATACGGATGTGCTTGGGCGTGTCGACATCTTTTTCAGTGAGCTGATGTTTGCGAGCATGATCAAGCGCCGCGCGTTTTTGCGGGGTGAAAAATAATCGGCCAATTTCAGCGCTCGCGCTGTGAGTGGCGAGGCTCATCGCAACCAGGCAACAGATCGGGAGGTGCCTCATGGTGTGCCTTTCTCGCGCGCGGTCAGCATCAGCAGTTCGCATTCGGCGGCCAGCTGCGGCGCTGGGCGCTGCGCGCCCAAAGCACGCGGGGCGGTGTCGCGTTTTAAACCACAGCGCTGGATGTGCGCCCAGGGCCCGGCGTGTTGGCGAAGATCATCGAGCAGGCGCAAGAGATCGCCCTCATGCAGCGCCGCCAGGCTGATGCGCATCGGGCTTGCGTGCCAAGCCCTGGGCCCGGGGGCGCCGATCAAGGCGGGGTCGGCCAGCTGTTGCGGGCCGATGTCGTAATCGAGCTTCAAGAGCGCGTGTCGGGCGCGGCTTTGATTGAGGGCCTCCACCCAATCGAGGCGATTTTCGTCCTCCAGGATGCCGCTGGTTTTTAACTGTGCCATACGGCTTTCAAGAGCGACCAATTCGCCGCGTTCGGCCTCAGCGCGGGCCAGCATTTGGCTGCGCAGCGTGCTTTGGCGTTCAAATTGCGCGCGGTGATTTTGGGCTTCATCCACGCTG
>JBEAUN010000298.1:0-12360 GCA_041161415.1 Pseudomonadota bacterium
CGGAAACAGGCCCAAAACGCACGCAACACGCCGAAAAACGCAAAAATAAGATCGAAAATTTCATGCGGGAAAAATCTGCCCACATCTGCCAGTTTTTTCCCGGTTTTGGACACCATCCTTAGCCGCCGTGCAAAGCGTGAAGCAATTTTTCATGCACGCCGCCAAAGCCGCCGTTACTCATCACCAGCACTGAATCGCCCTGACGCGCCTCTTTCACCACTGCGGCCACCAGGGCATCCAGATCGGTGAAGGCTTGCGCGCGCGCGCCCAAGGGCAACAGCGCCGCGGCGGCATCCCAGCCCAGATTCGCGCCGAAACAAAAGACGCGATCGGCTTCTTCCAGGCTGCCGGGCAGCGCGTCTTTCATCACCCCGAGCTTCATGGTGTTGGAACGCGGCTCGAGCACCGCGAGAATGCGTTGCGAGCCCACCTTCTTGCGCAGCCCCGCCACGGTGGTGGCGATCGCGGTGGGGTGGTGGGCGAAGTCGTCATACACCGTCACACCGCGCACCGTACCGCGCAATTCCAGCCGCCGCTTGACCCCCGCGAAATGCGCCAAGGCCGCCGCGCTCACTTCGATCGTCACGCCCACATGGCGGGCGGCCAACAGCGCGGCCAACTGGTTGTGCAAATTATGTTCGCCCAGCAAGGGCGAGGTGCAGCGGGCGCGCACCTGCCCGGCCTCGCGAATGACGATGGCATCGTCCTCTTCTGCCACTGACCAATTCACCACATCATTGAACCACGCCACGGGTGTCCACGCCCCGCGCTCGATCACCCGATGCAGGCTTTGCTGCGCGCCATTGGCGATGATGAGCCCATTGCGCGGCAGGGTGCGCACCAGGTGATGAAACTGGGTTTCAATCGCCGCCAGATCAGCAAAAATATCCGCGTGATCGAATTCCAGATTATTGAGAATCACCGTACGCGGCTGGTAATGGATGAATTTCGAGCGCTTGTCGCAAAAAGCGGTGTCGTATTCATCCGCCTCGATCACAAAAAACGGCGAATCCGTGAGCCGCGCCGATACCCCGAAATTGCCCGGCACGCCGCCGATCAGAAAGCCGGGGTTAAGCCCCGCGTGTTCGAGCAGCCAGGCAAGCAGCGACGCAGTCGTGGTCTTGCCATGCGTGCCGGCCACGCCCAGCACCCATTTTCCTTTGAGCACATGCTGCGAGAGCCACTGCGGGCCGGAGACATACGGCAGGCCTGCATCGAGAATGGCTTCAAGCAACGGATTACCACGCGAGATGGCATTGCCCACCACGAAGACATCGGGCCTCATGGCCAGCTGGCTCGCGTCATAGCCGCTCACCAATTCAATGCCCTGCTCTTCGAGTTGCGTGCTCATCGGCGGATACACATTGGCATCGCAGCCAGTGACCCGATGACCCGCAGCGCGCGCCAGAAGCGCCACGCCGCCCATGAAAGTGCCGCAAATGCCGAGGATGTGAATGTGCATGTGTGCCGTATTCAGGCTGTGTAAAATGGCGCCATTGTAACTCGCTGGGGAAGGCCGAAGAATGCCCAGAAAACCCCGCAATGTCCGCAGCCGCACGCCGGAAAATGCGCGACTGGAAATCGCCCACGCCGCCGCCCGCCTGATCGCTGAAGATGGCATTACCGATTACGGCATGGCCAAACGCAAGGCCGCTTATCAGCTCGGCCTGCCCGAGCATTACGGCCTGCCCAACAACGACGAAGTGGGCGAGGCGCTGCGCACCTATCAGGCGCTCTATCAAGACGAAGACCAGCCCGCGCAGCTGCATGAATTACGCAGCTTGGCACTCGAGGCGCTGCGTTATCTTGCGCCGTTTTCGCCCTATCTGATCGGCGCGGTGCTCGATGGCACAGCCGGGCAGCATTCCGAAATCGAGATCGAAGCCTTCGCTGAAAGCGCCAAGGAAGTCGAGCTTTTTTTATTAAATCGGAATATCGATTTCCAGCACGCCCGCACCCCGCGCGGCCCGGGCGAGGCACCCGAAGCCGTGTTCGAAATCGACTGGCAGGATGCCCCGCTTCGGCTCACTGTCTGGCACACGCTGGCCGAGCGTAACCGCGCCAAAAATCGCAATGGCAAACCCACCCCGCGGGCACGCGAAGCCGCGCTCGCGGCACTGCTTTCTCAAGACTCAGAATGACATTCATCAAACGATACGCCAGCCTCATCCTGGTGGCCCTCATTGCCCTGGGCGCAGGGATTGCACTGCGCCACTTCGAGCGCACCCCCACCGCCCCCACCGCCGATGCGGCGACCAAGCTCGCCCAGCTCACCCTGCCCGATCTCGATGGCAAGCCTTCGCCCTTGCAGCAATGGCGCGGCAAAAAATGGGTGGTGAATTTCTGGGCCACCTGGTGTGCGCCCTGTCGCGAGGAAATGCCCATGTTGGCCGCACTGTCCAAAGCCCACGAGGGCAAGGTGCAATTCCTTGGCATTGGCATCGATTCGCCCGAAGAGATGAAAAAATTCATCCAGGAAACACCGGTGCCCTACCCGCTGCTGGTGGGCGGCAATGAGGTGATCACACTCTCAGCCGAGCTTGGCAACAAAGCGATGGCGCTGCCCTTCACGGTGGTGCTGGATGAAAAGGGCGCGGTGATCTGGCAGCACTTGGGCAAGGTGGCCGAAGCCGAGCTTGCCCGCGTGATTGGGCCTTGAATCACCCCCCGATCAAACCCGCTTGCGTCGGCGCAGTGCAGCCATCGCCGACAACCCCGCCAACAAGGCCATGCCGCTTGAAGGCTCGGGGATCACGTTGATATTCGCCACCACATTGAGTGTTCCGCCCCAGGGCCAGGTGCCGCCAAATTCCAGCACATGCTCGCCGATCGGAATGCCCTCGACCGCCAGCCAAAAGCCATCCGACACCGCAGGGAAGGTGCCGGCCGGCAGCGCGACAGGCGGGTCATTCCAGTCGTAAAGATCTTCCTCAGGCACCGTGACCGGGAAAAAATCACTGCTGCGCTGGCGGTTATTGGGGAAGAGATTGATATCCATGCCATCCAAGCTCGCGTGGCGCTCACCGGCGTAATCAATCCAATAGCCAATCACCGAAAAAGCACAGCCCAGCGGATCAGGCTGCTCCGGGCAATAGGCCTCCACGCCATCGAAGTAATGCGACGACACATTGATCGCATTGAGCAAGGGGAAAAAAATCGGCTTGCCATGCGGCACCGTGAAGCTTCGCTCAAGGCCTCCCCCACCACCAGCGATGAAAAACACCGGGCCGTTGTTGTTGATGCCTGCAAAACGGCCATCGGGGTCGGCCACAGGATTGGACGATTGCGGAATCCCCATCACCCATTGCCACCACGCCTCGGCCAAGGCCTGCTGACTGCTGCCGGCCACCGGTAAGGCCGGGTCAATCACCGTTACCGCCGCACTGGCAGGCTGCGCCGCACCCCAGCACAGCGCTGCCAGCACAACGCCGCGCAGCGCCTTCATCGAACTCTTCATCACGCTCATCATCAGACTCTCCAGAAAATGATTGGCGGGCACCCCTGTGCCTCGCCATCACGCCTCTGGCAAAATCCATTCCCACCGCAAAAACCTTTCTCTTTCCGCGGCGTAAAAAAAGATCGCGGACCAAGTGTCAAAAAGCCCGACACCCCATGACAAGGCCGCATTCCACGCGGTAGGATGGGGCACTGACTCCTCCAAGGCGCCGCCATGAAAATCGTTTTCTGCCTGCCCGGATTCGATTACAGCCGCGAGTTTTTGATGTGCTGGACAGAGCTCTTGGTGGCCTGCCACCAGCGTGGCCATGCGGTGATGGTGAGCCAGCATTTCTCAAGCTTCGTGCCCTTCGCCCGCGCCAAATGCTTAGGCAGCGATGTGATGGCCGGCCCCGACCAAAAGCCCTTCCTGGGCCGCGTGGATTACGACGTGATGATGTGGATAGACAGCGATGTGCTGTTCAACCCCGAGATGATCTTCGCGCTGCTGATGAGCCCGCACCCCATCACCGCCGGGCTTTACATCATGGAAGACAACCGCCACTTCGCCGCGGTGCGCGAGTGGGATGCGGAGTACTTCAAAAAACACGGCAACTTCGAATTCCTCACCGCCGAGGCGATCAACCAATATCGCAAGCAAAGTGGCCAGCGCTACATGCAAGTGTCATATAGCGGCATGGGGCTCATGGCCATCAAGAAAGGCGTGGTGGAACAACTGAAATACCCCTATTTCCACTACGCCCTGCAACGCTTCGACACGGGCCGCGAAGACATCCCCGAGATCGTGGAAATGTGCTCGGAAGATGTCGCCTTCTGCCGCAATCTGCAAGACGCGGGTTTGCGCGTGATGCTCGACCTGGAGGTACGCGGCGGGCATCAGAAGCGGCTGACGCTTTAACCTAAAAACCGCAGTTGGGCTCTCTGGCAAGGCGCGACAACGCGGAATGGTCATTCCATTCAGGGCGGAGCAACGCAGCCAGACGGCCCAAAAAACAGGCAATCCAGCGTGCAGCGATCTCACCCCGGTGCTGGGCGCATTAAACGGCAAAAACTCAAATCGACGGATGTCGTTATTAAGATCAACAAGCGGGCAACTGCGGTTTTTAGGTTAAAGCACTGGCGTCTGGCGGCCCGGACCGCTTTAACGCTGCCCGCCCCGCCTTAATGCGCCTCATCCCAATTCGCGCCCACCCCCACTTCGGCCACCAGGGGCACACTCAATTTCGCCACACCTGCCATCAGCGCCGGCAACTGCTGGCGTACCACGGCAAGCTCATCGTCGCGGACCTCCAGCACCAATTCGTCATGCACCTGCAGCACGAGCTTCGATGCCATCTTCGATCGGGTGAGCCAGTTTTCCACCGCGATCATGGCGAGCTTGATGAGATCCGCCGCGGTGCCTTGCATCGGGGCATTGATGGCTGCGCGCTCGGCGCCCTGGCGGCGGCCGACATTGCCGCTGCGGATATCCGGCAGCCATAATCTGCGGCCGAACACCGTCTCGACAAAGCCGTTTTTGCGCGCCGCCTCGCGGGTGGCTTCCATATAGCGCGCCACACCGGGATAGCGGGCGAAATAGCGGTCGATGTAGGCCTGCGCCGCACCGCGCTCGAGATTCAATTCACGCGCCAACCCAAAGGCCGACATGCCGTAGATCAAGCCGAAGTTAATGACTTTGGCATAGCGGCGCTGCTCGCTGCTCACCTCCAGCGGCGTGATGCCGAAAATCTCCGCAGCCGTGGCGCGGTGCACGTCTTCGCCGTGGGCAAAGGCATGCAGCAAGCCGGGGTCATTGGACAAATGCGCCATGATGCGGAGCTCAATTTGCGAGTAATCCGCCGACACCAGATGATGCTCAGGCGGGGCGATGAAGGCGGCGCGAATCTTGCGGCCTTCATCGGTGCGGATGGGGATGTTCTGCAGATTCGGCTCGCTCGAGGCCAGCCGCCCGGTCACCGCCACCGCTTGCGAAAAACTGGTGTGCACACGGCCGGTGGCCGGGTTGATCATGCGCGGCAATTTATCGGTGTAAGTGCTTTTAAGCTTGGCGAGGCTGCGGTATTCGAGGATGAGCTTGGGCAGCGGGTAATCGAGCGCCAATTGCTGCAACACTTCTTCATCGGTGGAAGGTGCGCCGGTGGGGGTTTTTTTCACCACCGGCAAGCCCTCGCGCTCGAAGAGGATTTCCTGAATCTGCTTGGGGCTATTGAGATTGAAAGGCTGCTTGGCGGCTTGATGCGCTTCCCGCTCGACGTCCATCAGCCGCAAACCCAAGGCGTGGCTTTGTTTTTCAAGCTTGGCGGCATCGATCAACACGCCGCGGCGCTCCATGTTGAAGAGCACCTGCATCACCGGCATCTCAATCTCGCGATACAACGTATCCAGCGCGGTGATATCGGCCACTTGCGGATAGAGATTCTGATGCAGCCGCAAGGTGATGTCAGCGTCCTCGGCGGCGTATTCGGTGGCACGATCAATCGCCACTTGCCCAAAGCTGATCTGGCTCGCGCCCTTGCCGGTGACGGCTGCATAGGGAATGGTGCGCAAGCCCAGATGCCGCAGCGCCAGTGAATCCATGTCATGGCTCTTGTCGGATTCGAGGACATAGGATTCAAGCAAGGTGTCATGCACCACGCCGCGCACCGTGATGCCGTGGTTGGCGAAAACATGCATGTCATATTTCATGTTTTGCCCAAGCTTTGGGTGGTCGGCAGATTCCAGCCAGGGCTTGAGTTTCGCGAGCGCCACATTAAGCGGGATTTGCGCGGGCGCATCGGGGTAGTGGTGATTAAGCGGCAGATACGCCGCCTGCCCGCTTTGACAGCAAAACGAGATGCCCACCAAGCGCGCGGCCATCGGGTCCAGGCTATCGGTTTCGGTATCCAGCGCGGTGAGTGTGGAGGCCATCAAGCGCGGTATCCAGGCCTCCAGCGCGGCGTCATTCAGCAATGTCTCATAGTCAGCGCGGTGGGCGCCATCAGGCGGTGGCGGCTCGTCGAGCGCTTCGCTTCCCGCCTCAGCGCTGTGCATGGCTTCGCGCAGCCAGGTTTTGAATTCCAGCCGGCCGAAGAGCGCGATCAGTTGCGCTTGATCAGGGGCCTGCGGTGTCAAGTCGGTGAGCGTCACAGGCAGGTCAAGCGCGGTGTCCACCGTCACCAGCTTGCGGCCCAGCGGCAGGAAATCCAGATGCCGGCGCAGATGCTCACCCACCGCGCCGGTGATGTCAGCGGCATGCTGGATGATGCCATCCAGATCGCCATACTGCGTGAGCCACTTCACTGCCGTTTTGGGCCCGCATTTTTCAACGCCGGGCACGTTATCCACGGTATCGCCCACCAGCGCCAGATAATCGACGATACGCGCGGGCGGCACGCCGAATTTCGCCGTCACGGCGGCGTCATCGAGCACCTCGTTGGTCATGGTGTTGATGAGCCGCACATGGGCATTCACCAGCTGTGCGAGATCTTTATCGCCGGTGGAAATCACGCAGTCGATCTGCGCGTTTGTGGCGTGGCGCGACAGCGTGCCGATCACATCATCGGCCTCCACCCCCTCGATCATCAGTAGCGGCCAGCCTAAAGCTTTCACGCACTCATGCAAGGGCGCGATCTGCCGCGCCAGATCATCGGGCATGGGCGGGCGGTGGGATTTGTATTCCGGATACAGCGCATCGCGGAAGGTTTTGCCGGGTGCATCGAATATGCAAGCGCAATAGTCTGCCTTGTAGTCACTTTGCAGGCGGCGTAGCATGTTGATGACGCCATAAATCGCGCCAGTGGGCTCACCCAGTTTATTGCGTAAATCCGGCAGGGCATGGAATGCGCGATAAAGATAGCTGGAACCATCGACCAGCAGCAAAGTCGGCATGCGTTTCTCGCGAAATGGGTTGGGTTGGATGACGACCGGGCTTAGGAGACACACCGGCCGACACGATACAAAAATTACAGGAGGGTCTGCCATGAGCGCCAAGCAAAAATTACCGCAACTCACCGCCCCCGGTGCCGAATCCCGCGCTTACAGCGCGCGCGAGTCCTGGCGAATTTTCGGCATTATGTCAGAGTTCGTCGAGGCCACCGAACGGCTGGCGATGATCCGCCCCGCGGTGAGCATTTTCGGCAGCGCGCGCACGCCTGCAGATCATGCCTATTA
Source organism: Pseudomonadota bacterium (assembly GCA_041161415.1). GTDB lineage: Bacteria > Pseudomonadota > Gammaproteobacteria > Burkholderiales > Rhodocyclaceae > JBEAUN01. Next base: position 7,606 of record JBEAUN010000298.1, read on the forward strand.
CATGCTCACCGAGCGCATTGCGCGGCTGTTGTCCGATGCCGGGTTTTCGGTGATCTCGGGCGGCGGCCCGGGCATCATGGAGGCCGCCAACAAGGGCGCCTTTTTTGGGAAATCGCCTTCAGTGGGGCTCAATATCCAGCTGCCGATGGAGCAAGGGGCGAACCCCTATCAGGATATCTCGCAGACCTTCCAGCATTTTTTCGCGCGCAAATTCATGTTCGTGAAATGCGCCACCGCCTATGTGGTGATGCCCGGTGGCTTTGGCACACTGGATGAATTGCTCGAAGCGCTGACGCTGATTCAAACCAACAAGAGCCGCAAGATTCCCATCATCCTGGTGCATGCGCCTTTCTGGGCGGGGCTACTGGATTGGTTTCGCGATCGGCTGATTGGCGAGGGCATGATCTCGCCGGAAGATATGGATTTGCTGCAGGTGATCGACAAGCCCGAGGATGTGGTCGAGGCGATCTTCAAGTTCTACGAGCGTCGCGGCTTTGCGCCGCTGCCCGATGAGCGGGAGCTGATGTTGAATCTCTAACACTTGAGGGGCGCGTGGGTCCGCCACGCGCCTGTGCAAACCCTGGCGGCCCCTTCGCTGGCCGCCAGCACACACTGCCCCCTGATAGCCCCCTGAATCAGTTGGTGCGCCGGAAAGCGCTGTTGCCCGGTCGTAAGCAGATGGCCACCGAGACCGCCGTGGCATCGCCTCCAGGGGGCTGGCCGCTCAAGCCGGCCCGCTTGTCGAAACAATCCACCGACCAGGTGTTGCCCTGCGGCTGGCTAAAATGCAGATAGTGGTAGAGCCCGGCGCCCTCATCCGGGAAAAACCCTTTGCAATGCCCACCGCCGCCCACCAGGATTTCCCCTTCGGCACAGCGCGCAAAAGCCGGCCCCCCCGGGGAGGCGCTTTGGGCTTCTCGATAATTGACTTCAAAACCCGCGTAAAACTCCCACCGATTGTCGCGATTGCAGAACACCGGCGCACCGGTGACTCGATCCAAAGCCATGGTGCCCTGGTTGGTGCAGGCTGTGCCGCGCGCCACCTGATTGGCGGCTTCAAGATACCCCCCGGTCACCGTGCCACTGGCAGTGACATTGCCCTGCGGGGTGATGGTGGTCTTGCCGCCGATAGTCACAGCCGGGCCATTGGCATTGATCGTGGCAAGATTGGTGATGGCGCGTGCGCCATTGAACTGGATGGAGCCGACGTTGGTCATCTGACCCACGTTATTGACCTGCCCCACGTTATTGATCTGAGTCACGCCGTTGATCGTGACCGTGTTGTTGATGGACTTGATGTCGTTGATGACAGTAGCATTACCGCCCGCGATGGTGCCCACACCCTTGATGGTGGCGACTTTATCGATATTGCGGACATTTTTGATGTCGTTTTTATCGATGAAATCAATATTCGCCGTACCGGGCACCGTGCTGCTCATGGTAATGGTGGTCTCCATGGCGTTGAGCCTTGGGTCGGTCTGCTTGGTACGGTGGAGGAATTTGCTTTCATCGATGGACTGCTGGCCAAGATCATTGATCATCGCCATTAATTGCAGATCGGTCACCAAGCCGCCTTCGGGCACGCGATTAGCACCGTTGTTGCACCCTCGGGTATTGAGCTGCCAATCACTCACCCCGCTGGCAAGCTCCCAGGTTTTGCCACGCAATGCCGTGCCGCTACGCTGGCCCACCGAGAGCCCCGCCAATCCGGACACCAGGCTACGCCGTTGCCCGATCTTGGGATCCTTGTTGCTGGGCTGGCCTCCAACGATCACCAGTCCGATGGTTTTCTTCTTGGTCGGATCCACCGGATCGGGGCGCGAATTAATGATGAGGCAGGTCGGCTCGTTGTAGGGGTTCAATGCATTGAGGCTGGCGGCATCTCTAACCACGGGCTTCATCTCGCTGAGCTCGACCACTCTGAGCCCCGAGGGCTGCAGCCCCTGGGAATCGAGGTACTTGAGATACTGCAGCGAAGCTTCAGAAAAAGCGCGGTGATACTCGGCCGATTTCACAGCCACGGTGTTGTCGGTATAGCGATTGGTCTGATCGGCCACGCCGGCCACGACACCGGCGCCGATGGCAAGCGCACCCATCAACTCCAGCATGGTGCTGCCAGCATGTTTTTGGAGCCTCGCGCGTTGCGTCGAAGCTTGAAGGGATTTTTGTCTAGGTTTCATTTCTATTCGGAGATCAATTGCACGCCGCGTGGCGCGGCCCGGATCGAGCGAGGATCACTTCACTTTCTGGGACAGGCAAGGCTGCGTGCCGACCGATGCATTGGCCAAACAGGTTTTTTGGGGGGCACTCCACCACCCGATTTTGATATCCCGACCGTTGCCGTACTGCGCTAGCGCCACGGCAAATTGTTTGTCAGCCGGAAGCGGCAATGCGGAGTAGGTCGTCAGCCAACCACCCACATCCATCCAGGCATTCCATTTATTGGCATCCTGATAGGCCGTGGGCAAAGCGCTGGCCGGCACAGCCACCGCCTGGCCATAACCGCAAACAGCCGGATTGGCCTCGCACAGCTTGCGCGCCGAAACATGGAACACCAGCATGTGCTGCGCTTCGAGCCGTCCGCGCACCTGATCGGGTGAGGGCACAAGCTTTGCGTTCCAAACGGAAAACAAGGCGTAACCCAGCGCGGCAAAAGCAACAATTAAAAATGACCACATAGTTGGCAGAAATCGATGCGAACGAAACGGTGCTCAAGTTGATTCATCACCTCGTTCGCGATTTTATCCAGGCAAGCTCTGAGACACCCCTGCACGCCGGCATTTTCAACGAGCCTGCGTGACCCCTAAGGCGTGCATCATAAGCCCAGTGCGACCACGGCACCATATGCAGCGCAAAAAATTCTCTTGGAACCAAACCAAGCCCAGCGAATCGCCGCACTGATACCTAGCGGCCGAATACCGAAAACGCTCTCGACGCAGCCGGAATCCAACCCAAAAGATCGGACCAGGGCAAACACGCGTTACAAGCAAAAAGACACGTGCACATTGGGCCAAAAAACAAGCCAGCCCAAGTGCAGTCAACAAGTCCAACCACCAAAGCCCGCCGGCATGCCTCGCCGCGCGCCTTATTCCACCGTCACCGACTTGGCCAGATTGCGCGGCTTATCCACATCGGTGCCCTTCGCCAGCGCGACGTGATAGGCCAGCAATTGCAAGGGCACCACATGCAGCACCGGCGAGAGCAGGCCGTAGTGTTCCGGCAGGCGCATGATGTGGAGATTCTCGCTTTCCTCGAAATCCAGATCGCCATCAGCGAACACAAAAAGCTCGCCGCCGCGGGCTTTGACTTCCTGCAGATTGGATTTCAGTTTTTCCAATAGCTCGTCATTGGGCGCCACCGCAATCACCGGCATCTCGCGATCCACCAGCGCGAGCGGGCCGTGTTTCAATTCACCGGCGGGGTAGGCCTCGGCGTGGATGTAGGAAATTTCTTTGAGCTTTAAAGCGCCTTCCTGGGCGATCGGATAATGCCGGCCGCGACCCAGAAAAAGCGCATGACGACGGCTGGCAATCCGCTTGGCCCACGCCTTGATCTGCGGCTCTTGCAAGAGCACGGCGGACACCGCCCGCGGGAGATGGCGCAGGGCGGCAAGATGGGATTGCTCATCGGTCTCGGATAAGGTGCCCTGCTGTTTTGCAAGGGTGATCGCGAGCAGGAAAAGCGCCGCAAGCTGCGTGGTGAAAGCCTTGGTGGAGGCCACCCCGATCTCGGGGCCGGCGCGCGTCAAAAAACGCAACGCCGCTTCGCGCACGATGGCGGATTCAGGCACATTGCAAATCGCCAGCGTGCGCGGCTGGCCCAACGATTTGGCGTGCTTAAGCGCCGCCAGGGTGTCTGCCGTCTCGCCCGATTGCGAGATCGCCACCACCAGTTGATCCGGGTGCGGCACGGATTTTCGATAGCGGTATTCGCTGGCGATTTCCACGCTGCAAGGCAGGCCGCTCAAGGCCTCGATCCAATAACGCGCGGTGAGCCCGGCATGAAAGCTGGTGCCGCAGGCCAGCACCAGCACGCTTTTCACCCCGCTCAAAACCTGCTCTGCCTGCGCACCAAACAGCCCCGGGCTCACGCTTTTGGCCGCGCCGATAAGCTCGAGCGTATTGGCGAGCGCCTGCGGCTGCTCGAAAATTTCCTTTTGCATGTAGTGATCAAACGCGCCCAACTCCACCGCATCGGCCGACAAGCTGCTCACTTGCACGCTGCGCGTCACCGCGCTGCCGTCGGATTGCAGGATGCGATGACCCTCGGCGGAAATCTCAGCGATATCGCCTTCTTCCAGATACACCATATTGCGCGTGACTTGCAGCAAGGCGCTGGCATCAGAGGCGGCATAGACGCCATCCTCCCCTAAGCCCAGCAGCAAGGGCGCGCCATGCCGGGCCAGCACCAGCTTGCGCGGATCGGCTTCGCAAATCACGGCGATGGCATAAGCGCCGATCAGCTCGGCCGTGGCCAGACGCACCGCTTCGGTGAGCGAGGGTGCGGTCGCTTGTTTGCTGTGAATGAGGTGGGCAATCACCTCGGTGTCGGTGTCGGAGGTAAACACATACCCTTGTGATTGCAGGCTGCGTTTAATGGCGTCGAAATTTTCGATGATGCCGTTATGCACGACCGCCAATCCCTTGGAGACATGGGGGTGGGCATTGCGCTCTGAGGGCACGCCGTGGGTGGCCCAGCGGGTGTGGGCGATGCCGGTGCCGGCGCTGATGCCGTCTTCGTCCACCTGCGTCTGCA
>JBEAUN010000301.1:0-5882 GCA_041161415.1 Pseudomonadota bacterium
GCACGCGGCCGGGCCTGATGCCTTCGGTCGCGCTTTTATTGCGCCACCGGCTGATTGATTTATCGGGACTGACTGAAAAAATGCCGCGCCAAGGCTGGTGTCAGTTCCCACCCCGCTGCAGCTTGGTGCACGCCATGGCGGTTGTGCCGGGCATCGTCAACGCGCCAGGCGGTGCAAGTGATGAACGCGCCTCGCTCGCTGAGCGCTTTGCCATGCTGGCCTCCGCCGGCGTGGATCTTGATGCCCGAGTGCAGGGCGAGACACCGCTCATGTGGGCGATTCGCAAAGGCCCCATCGAGGCGGTCCGCGCCTTGCTCGAGGCCGGGGCAGATGTCTATGCCGCCAGCCGTGAGGGCTGGGTGGCGCTGCATGTGGCAGCCGCCTGTGGGCGCGCGGAGGCGGTGCCCGAGTTGATTGGCGGCATGGCCGAATTGCCCGATTATGAAAGATTCCAAGGGCGCAACATCGTGGTGGGGGAGGGCGCCAAGCAGGGCTGGAATGCGCTGCATCTCGCCGCCGCGGCCGGCAGCGAAAAGCATGCGCAGACGCTGCGCGTGATTGCCACCTACCCAGGCGGCATGAATGACCGCACCCCCGCTGGCGAGAGCCCGCTTTTGCTGGCGGTGCGGGCCAATTCCGCGTTGGCGATCCATGCGCTGCTCGATTGCGAGGTCGATGCCCGGGCGGCGGTGGATTTGAAACACGGCAAGGCCGGCAAGACCGCGCTGCATGCTGCCTGCGAGTGGGGGAAATCGGTGGCGGGCGTGGCCTTGCTTACCTGCGGCGCCAACCCGCGCGCCACCATGAGCGACGGCTCCCAGCCCTTGCATCTTGCTGCCCGCCTGCATCCGGGGATGCCGGTGCATCGGCGCGATCTGGCTGAAGCCCTGGTCGATTTCCATGCAGATGTGAATCAAAAAAACAATCAAGGTTTTACCCCACTCGACATCGCGCGAAATGCAGGCAATGATCCAGTCTGCGCCTTGCTGAAGTCTCGCGGCGCGGTGGGCGATGGCGGTGCCTTCACGCCTTATAATCCGTAAGTTTTCCCATGCCTTGCAATCTCATCCGCATCTTGCGCCGAAGCGACGGCAACCAGACGTACCTCGCCAAGAAAGTCGCCGAAAGCTTAGCGGCCGCGCCCACATCCTGACTAGTCACAGCGATCGATCATGGTTATTCGCACAATCAGAACTCTGCTACAAAACCAGCCCACCGTACCTGCTACGAATCCAAACCCGAATGCTTCCGCCACGGCCTCCCGCTCGCGCCCAATGAGTGCGCTGCGCTCCCTCTCGTTCAGCAGCCAGCCGGATGTGCGTGCGACAGACCGCGACCTGCCGGCTCTGCCGGATGAAACGCAGAGTGTCTGGGCTGTGCCCGTGGGGGGCAGCGTGCCGGAGGGCTTTGTTGATTTTCACCAGCACAATGCCGATCTGCCCGTGGCCTTGCTTTCCACAAATCCACATGTTTGCGTGCGGTCGGGTAGCCGGGAAGAGGCCGAAATGCGCCAAGCCTTCGAGGCGCTCAGCAGGGCTGATCGCTCGGAAAACGCAGTCGTCGCGCAGTTTCTTCACGGTAGTGATCGAGAGGTCTTCAAGGCGCTGGTGACCCTTGTCCGTTTTGGCGTGCTTGATATTCGTCACGATGCCAGTCGGGCGCCTACTGAAGGCTTCCTGAAAGCCAATAGCGTGCTCGATGAAATGGCCTGCGGTGGCGTGGAGCCTGATCCAGCCAATGCCAACGGCATTTCGTTGTTCGAGCGCTTTCGCGCGCTAAGATCGGCTGGTGTTGATCTCGGTGCGCCCGGGCCCGACAAAGGCATGCAGCCACCGCTTGCTCTGGCCATTCGGGAGAAGAATCTTCCGGTGGTCGTTGCCCTGCTCAAGAACGGTGTCGATCCCTCGCGGTGTCCAGGCATGGACAACAGCCCGCTCATGCTGGCCCAGGAAGTGCGCTCGCCCGAGATCTTTAATGCGCTGCTTGAACACAATGCCGACCCACACGTGCTGGTTTCTTCCTATAGCGTGCAGGGCGAGCGGCTGGCGCCGATTCACCTCGCGGCGCAAAAGCGCACTGATGGCCTGCGAGAGATCAATTCCCTGCTAAGCCACGGCGCGCATGTGAATTTACAGAGCGACCGCGGGCTGACGCCTTTTCAATGCGCCATTATCAAGCATCAATTTGCGAATGCGGCTTTGTTGCGCGATAACGGCGCGGACCCGGATATTTTTGATTTTTTGGGGCAGACCGCCTTGCACAAGGCCTGTGAGGACGGTGATATCGCCGCGATTCAAGGATGCGTCAGGCTGGGTGCCAACAGCAACCTTCGTACGCGCGATGGCCGAACGCCGCTTTACCTTGCGATTTTGAGTGGGGCCGATCGCAGAGCAATTGCCGAGCTGCTCACCGCTGGGGCGCATGTGAATGCGGATAACCGCGTCATTCAAAACATGGCTGTTGACAGCTTCAGCTGGATACGTACCGAAACCCGCCGCCCCGCTTTGCACCTGGTTGGCGACTATGAATTGCGCGAAATGCCGCTTGGGATCGACCTTGCATATCTGGCCGATATTGCCCGACTGCTGATTGACCACGGCGCGGACAAAGCTCAGCGTGATCTTAGAAATGGCGATACACCACTTCACGTCGCGGCGCGCCGAGGCAATCTGCCTGTGGTGAAAGTGCTGCTTGAGTATGGCCGGCAGCGGGCACAGGTCTCGCCCCGCAATAAACGTAATGAGACCCCAATCGAGTGCGCGGCTCGGCAGGGTCACCACCATGTCTGTCACTACCTGCGCGAAAAAGGCGCAGGATGGGTCCGCGTAAGAAACCTGACGAGCTACGGCATCGGCGGCGGAGCCTGATCGGCTCGCGCGTCTTTGGCAGAAAAAATATTCACAAGGTGTAATCAATGGGAAATTGCATCAGCAACACCGTCAATCAATCGGTGATCACCACCGCGACCTCGGTGAGCCGCGCCGACCAATTCGAATCGAGCGCCGCACCGAGCGAATTTTCACCGCTTCGACGCACCTACTCCCCCAATCTGCCTGCGTGGAGTGAAGAGCACGACCGCTGGCATGGCCTGTGCGGGCGATTGTCCATGATGTTCAGGCCCGCGGGCTTTGTGAGCTATCAAAGCATGGGGCAGGCATTGCCCGAAAAATATCGCTCGCCGATTCTTCACTACTACCGCGAAAGCAGCGAGCTCAATCAGGCGATGCGTTCTGCCTTTCAGCAACTCGACGCCGAGGCGCTGAGCGAGAGAGGCTTGAATGAGGTGTTCATCCAGGGCAGGCATCCAGAGCGATTCGAGAGCCTCTTGCGCCTGGTGAGGATGGGCGAGCTCGACGCGGCGCGCTGCACCCCGGAGCGCATGGTGACCTCCACCACGGTGGAGACGCATCACATGAATCTTGCTCACCGCATGGCCTGTTTCATCACCGAGCCGGATAGCCCGGGTGCGATGGATGCGTCCGTGCGTTTCAGCAGCTTATCCAAAGCGATGAGCCTGGATTCTGCTAATTCGCATGGTTGGACTGCGGTGCATTTTGCAGCACGGTTTGATAACCCGGTTGCCATGCGTGCGCTTGTCAGTCGACGCATCGATCTCAATGCGACCACCGAATCCGGCCACACCGCGCTCATGATCGCAGCGGAATATGCGCACCCTGAGACCGTGCGGCTGCTGCTGAAACGCAGCGTGGAATGGCGCCAGCGTGAGCGTTCCGATGAATCGCTTCTGGAGTCTGTTGCAGGGGCGGGTATTGATGAGATTCCGCCCAACAAGCTGACGGATGTGAATCGCCGCAGCCTGGATCAGCAGGTTTCCGGGCTCCATATCGCGGTGGGGCGTCGCACGGAATTTGGGCGGGCCATTGCCACCTTGCTGATACAAAGCGGTGCCGACATCAGCCTCCAGGATGCCGCGGGACGCACGCCGGTTCATTACGCCGTTCGCAACCGTGATGTGCAGATGCTGGACGTCTTGCTGGCAGGGCTGGCGGAAGCAAAAGCCCAAGGGCGAAACTTCGGGGCCCCGAACTGGGCGGATTTCAATGGCGAAACGCCCTTGCAAGTGGCAAGGCGGCTGGGAGATGTCCACATCGAACAGCGCTTGCTGGCCTATGGCGCTGACCCTGATTTGGGTCCGAGCAGATCCGTCACCAGCCAGGATGTCAGCTGTTTCGGCGAAGCCCCGCGCTCGCTGCTGCGCACGCTGCGCGAATCAAGCGGCAGACAACATCAAGGGGGCCATCCTCGCTGAATGGCGCGGCGGTAGCGCGTGCCGGGAGGCCGCTCGGCATGTGATTTCGTTTTCGTAAAAATCCGGTAACACAGCGCGGGCAGACTGCGCATTTGGTTACCGGATGGGGCGCTTGGGTTAGGGACGGCCCCATCCGGCCCGCCACCTCGCGATCTCTTTTTGCATTGGTATGCCAGCATGACCACCCACATCCTGATTCTCTGCACCCACAACTCCGCGCGCAGCGTGCTGGCTGAAGGCATGTTGAATCTCTTGGCGCAACGTTTGCAGAAAGATGTACGCGCCCACAGCGCAGGCTCCGCCCCGAGCGGTCGGGTGAATCCCTTTGCGCTGGCAGTGCTTGACGCTGCAGGGGCCGACACGCGCGAAGTCACCAGCAAAAGCCAGGATGTTTTCGCCCAAGCCGATGCGCCCTCGATGCGGATTGTTATCACCGTCTGCGATGCCGCGGCGAATGAAGCCTGCCCCATCTGGCCGGGCAGCCCGGTGAAGGTGCATTGGGGCTATCCCGACCCCTCGAAAGTGACGGGCAGCGACGAAGAAAAACGCGCCGCCTTTGAGCTCACGCGCCAGGCGATTGCCTATCGCATGCTGCAACTCATCTCACTTCCGCTTGAAACGATGAGCGACGAAGACCTGCGTCAAGCGCTCGCGCAGATTGCCAAAAGCTGACCGCCATGACCCCCACTGTAAAACGCCTCTTCGCCGAATGGCTAGGCACGCTCTTGTTGCTTGCGATTGTGATCGGCTCTGGCGTTATGGCCGAGCGGCTCTCGGGCGGCAATGTCGCCATTGCACTCATCGCCAACACGCTCGCCACCGTGTGGGGGCTTTATGTGTTGATCGAAACCTTCGGCCCGCTATCGGGCGCGCACTTTAATCCGGCCGTGAGCATGGTGATGGCGTTGCGTGGTGAATTGCCCAGGCCGATGTTCTGCGGCTATGTCGCCGCGCAACTGGCTGGCGCCGCCTGCGGCGCGTGGCTCGCGCATGCCATGTTTGACATGCCGCTCTTGCAAGCCGCCACCAAGATCCGCGAGGGCCAAGGACAGTGGATTGCGGAAGCCATCGCCACCGCAGGCCTGGTGCTGGTGATTCTGCGCGCCCCTGCCGGCAAAGCCTCGACACTCGTCGCCAGCTGGATCGGCGCGGCGTATTGGTTCTGTGCTTCGACCTCATTCGCCAACCCCGCCGCAGTCTTTGGCCGGGCGCTGTCTGACACTTTTGCAGGCATTGCGCCCGCAAGCGCGGGGGGCTTTGTGATCGCCCAATTGATTGGTGCGGGGTTGGGGTTGATGTGCCACCGGATGCTTGCGGGGCGCTAGGCCTCGGAGCATGTGTCTTTGAAGCAAGCCGCACTTAGCCTGAAGCGGGGCCAGTTTTTAAACTGGGTCCCCGTATTGATTGGCCTCCGTGCTGCCCTTTTGGAAAAGAAAGAAGATAAGCGGAATCAGGCCGAGGACAGTCACGCTGATCAGCAACCACCAGCCACTGACCTGCTCCCCACAGCCCGTACCACCTGACAGTTCGCGAAGTCCGTCAAATCGAGGAGAATGACGGGCATGAAGAAGAGCAGATTCACGGAAGAACAGATCATCGGTTTCTGCGGGAA
>JBEAUN010000302.1:0-3516 GCA_041161415.1 Pseudomonadota bacterium
GCCATCAGCAGTGATAATAAAGCCCGAGCCAAGCGATTTGTTTTCCTGCTCGCGGGGGGTGCCAGGGCTCTGGCGTGGGGCGAAGCGCTTGAAGAACTCCATCATCGGATCATCTTCATCAAGCCCGGGGATTTGCGGAAAAGCGCGGCCACTGCGGTTGATTTGGGATGAAGAAATATTGACCACCGCTGCGCCCTGCTTTTCGGCCAGCTCGGTGAAATCCGGCAGATCGCGCGAGGCCAGCGCGCTCTGGGCAAAGAGCGCCAGGATCCACATGAAATGAATCGGAAGCCAGCGTTGGTGTTTCATGACTGCATGTCCTTTGACCAATGAATTTTTGCCTGATGGGCGTGGGTGCCTGCGCTCGCGCCAGCCTGGCGCTGGATGCGCGGTGAAAACCTGCTGCCAAACGCGCCGCGCACCAGGACACGGGCACCCAGCAGCCCCGCGGCCACCCCGGCTGAAAAGCCGGCAAGCGAGGCCAAATCCCCCTGTGACGCGAGGCTCATCGCCCCCAAAAGACCCAACACAATCGGCAGGCCGTAGAGCACCAGCGCCGCACGCCAAAGCGCGCCATCGGGGGTGATGAGCAAGACTTCTTCGCCCACAGCGGCACGCTCGGGGTTAGGGAGCTTTTGCAAGCTGCAGCGGCTGCCGAAAAGCGAATTCAAAACGCCACTGCCGCAGCCACCCACTTCTTTGCAGCGGCCACAGCCGGCGGCATCGGGGCTCAATTTGAGAAAAGCAAAGTCGCCCTCAATGCGGGCGACGATGGCGCGGCGTTCCATGAGTGAAGCTTGAATGCCCTAAAGCGAGACAGAGCGCTTGGGTTTCTGGGATGAAAAACCAGATTCTACAGCCTCTTCAGGGGTGGCGGCCAGCGCGGCCATCACCTGTGCGGTGACATCCACGGCCGGCGCCGGGGTGGCGCGCAGGATGTCACCGATCAACTGAAACTCCGACCAGGCGCTTTGCAATTCCGGCTCGCTCGCCAGGGCATCGACGACATCGGCAATCTCATCGTCTGCCAACTCGCCATCGACAAATGCGGAGATTTTTTCCAAGGCCTGCTGTTTGATTTCATCCATGTCTTTTATCAAGGGGGGTATCCACCAGCGGTTTGAGTTTTACTGCAATCGCTTCTCGCGCGCGATGAATGCGGGAGCGCACCGTGCCCAGCGGGCAATCCATGACGACCGCGATTTCCTCGTAGCTTAAGCCTTCTATCTCGCGCAGCGTGATGGCAATTCGCAATTCAGCGGGCAAGGCTTCCAGCGCGGCATCCACTGTGAGCCCGATCTGCTTGGAGAGCAAGATGAGCTCAGGCGTTTGATTGTCACGCAGCCGCTCTTCCGATTCCGCGCCTTCGTGCACAGTGTTTTGCGCGAGCGAGCGGGTGCGGCCACGGCGGGCCTGCTGAACAATGTAATTTTTACCCGCATTGACCGCCACGCGATAGAGCCATGTGTAAAAAGCACTGTCTCCACGGAAAGAGGGCAAGGAGCGATAGGCCTTGATGAAGGCGAGCTGGGTGACATCATCAATCTCCGCCACATCCGGCAGGAGATTGGTCAAAATCCGCGCCACCTTGCGCTGGTATTTCGCCACCAGCAGGGCAAATGCCGCTTGATCGCCCTGCTGGGCACGCTCCACAAGTTGCTGATCGATTTCGCGTTCGCTCATGCGTTGTTGGCGGCAGGGGTCAGGGTGTGGGACGAGTATAACCCAAGGCCAGCGCTTGGGAAGTGCTGGATGACGATGGCATTTTTGAGGTGCGCACTCGCCGCCCCCCCCGGGGGGCGGGCTTCCGGCTCGCGTGATATAGTCTCGAGCCAAAATTTTTTCGCATGCCGATCTCGTGGTTTCTTTTGATGTCCTGATTCTGGGTAGTGGGCTGGCCGGCCAGAGCCTTGCGCTGCGGCTGGCCGATCATGCGCGGGTGGCGCTCGTCACCAAGCGCACTTTGGCCGACAGCGCCAGCGCCTGGGCGCAAGGCGGGATTGCGGCAGTGCTCGATGAAACCGACTCCACTGCCGCGCATGTTGCCGACACGCTGGTGGCCGGGGCTGGGCTGTGCAAGCCGGACATCACCCGCTTCGTGGTGGAAAACGCCCGGCGCAATATCGATTGGCTGATCGAAAAAGGCGTGCCTTTCACCCGCGATGAACACCACCCGAATGAATATCACCTCGCGCGCGAAGGGGGCCATAGCCACCGGCGCGTGATTCATGTGGATGACGCCACCGGCAGCGCGGTGCAAGACACCCTCACCGCGCAAGTGCGCCAGCACCCGAATATCACGGTGATGGAACACCATATCGCGATTGACCTCATCACGGGCGCGAAGCTGGGCCAGCCGGAGCTGGGCTGTGTGGGGGCGTATGTGCTCGATATCCGCGAGGAGCGGGTGAAGACACTCGCGGCGCGGCACACGGTGCTGGCCACCGGCGGCGCGGGGAAGGTGTATCTCTACACCACCAACCCGGACACCGCCACGGGCGATGGCGTGGCGATGGCCTATCGCGCCGGTTGCCGGGTGGCGAATATGGAATTCATCCAGTTTCACCCCACCTGCCTTTATCACCCGCACGCCAAGTCATTCCTGATTTCAGAAGCCATGCGTGGCGAGGGCGGCATCTTGCGCTTGCCGGATGGCACGCGCTTCATGGCCGCCCATGATGAACGCGGCGAATTGGCGCCCCGGGATGTGGTGGCCCGCGCGATCGACTTCGAAATGAAAAAGCGCGGCTTGGATTGCGTGTATCTGGACATGACGCACCTTGATCCGGATTTCCTGGTGCAGCATTTCCCGAATATTCACAAGCGCTGCAAGGAGCTCGGCATTGATATCGCCACCGAGCCGATTCCGGTGGTGCCGGCGGCGCATTATTCCTGCGGCGGGGTGATGACGGACACCGCGGCGCGCACCGACATCCCGGGGCTTTACGCGATCGGCGAGACCGCCTGCACCGGGCTGCATGGCGCCAATCGGCTGGCGAGCAATTCGCTACTGGAGTGCCTCGTGTTGAGCGAGGCGGCGGCGCGCGATATCGCTGCCTCCAACCGCAGCCTGCCCCCTGCCCTGCCCGATTGGGATGAATCGCGTGTCACCGATGCCGACGAGCAGATCGTGATCTCGCACAACTGGGACGAGCTGCGGCGTTTTATGTGGGATTACGTCGGCATCGTGCGCACCAACAAGCGGCTGGAGCGCGCCTCGCATCGCATTGAATTACTGATGCGCGAGATCGATGAGTACTACGCCAATTTCCGGGTCAGCAATGACCTTATTGAATTGCGCAATCTGGTGGTGACGGCCGATCTCATCGTCCGCTGCGCGATGGCCCGCACTGAATCACGCGGCTTGCATTTCAGCCGCGATTACCCCGATACACGGGAGCCTGCCACCGACACCATTCTGATGCCGCCCGGGCGCACCCAGGCGGGGTATGCGGCTGGGACGGGTGGGTTTCTGTTGCGCTGAAAAAAGCGCACGCCTCACCCACTCAAAACAAC
>JBEAUN010000303.1:0-8878 GCA_041161415.1 Pseudomonadota bacterium
GCCCTGCTCAGCAGCGCGGCGATACCAGCGCACGGCTTCGGCTTGGTCTTGCGGTACGCCATGCCCTTGGGCGTAGAGATACCCGAGGTTATTCTGCGCCTCGGCATCACCCGCGTCGGCCGCCGCGCGCAGCAAGCTGGCCGCCCGCTTGTAATCCGTCGGCACACCCTGCCCCACGGCATAGAGATACCCCAGCCGCCCGGTGGCGCTGTGCGAGCCTTGCTCGATCGCTTTGTCATACCACGCCCGCGCTGCGGCAAAATTCTGCTTCACCCCCAGGCCGTGGGCATACAAAAACCCGAGCAAGGATTGCGCCTCGGTGTGCTGACGCTCCGCTGCCTTGGCAAGCCACTCGGCTGCGAGTTTGTCGTTTTGTTTGACCCCACTGCCTTTGTGATAGCGCTGCCCCAGCAGAAACTGCGCGGCAGCGTCGTTGTTCTGCGCTGCGCGCTTCAACCACTCCATGCCGCGCGCCACATCTCGCGCCACACCGCGGCCGGATTCATAGGCCAGGGCCAATTCAAACTGCGCCGCGGCAAGCCCCTGATCCGCCGCCTGGGTGTAGAGCGACACCGCGCGCACATCATCCCGCACCACCCCCTGACCACGCGCAAAAAGCCCGGCCAGCGCAAACTGCGCGCTCGCCACCTGGGCCTCGCTGGCTTTTTCAAGCCAGGGCAGTGCCGCGGCAAAATCCTGTGGCACCCGTGTGCCTTGCGCATACGCCAGCCCCAACTCAGCCTGCGCTGCCGGCAGGTTTTGCTGGGCGGCTTGTTCCAGCCAATCGACCGCCCGCGCACCCTCGCCATTTTTAAGGGCATGACGCCCCAAGGCCAATTGGGCTTCGGCGTGGCCTTGCAGCGCGGCTTTTTCATACCAGCTCAGGGCTTCGCGCTCATCCTGCTTCACCCCCAAACCAAAGGCATGGGCAGTGGCAAGCTTGAATTGCGCCGGGGCAAGGCCCTGCAGAGCCGCGCGGCGAACCCAGCGGGCGGCGATTTCGGCGTCCTGCGCCACCCCCTTGCCTTCGTCATACAGCAGCGCCAGGCGATATTGGGCAAGTCTGTCGCCCTTGGCGGCAGCGCGCTGCCATTCCTTTGCCGCCTTCTCATAATGCCCCGCCTCGTAGCGCTTGAGGCCCATGTCATATGTCGCATACGCGTGAAAGGCTGACAAGGCCAGACCCGCCACGACAAAAAACCGAGAAAGCCTTTTGGTGCAGTTCAACAATGCTCGTGTCATCCGCGACTCCTGGAATCAAGGACACCTATCAGGATTGGCCTGTATTTGGCTTGGGCTGGGGCCGGGTATCAGCTGGGGGCAGGGGTGCAAGATAGCCCGCCAGCAAAAATATGAAGCCCACGCCGATAAATGAAATCACGCGATAAATGGCATCCACCGCGGCCAAATCAAATAGCAAGAGTTTGAGCGCAGTTGCCACGCATAGCGCCGCGCCAGCCATCCACACCACCCGATGGCCTGCGCGCACCGCCCATGCGAGCAACGCCACCCCCAGAATCGCCCACCCAAGGCTTATCGAGGGTTGTACAGTTCCGTTGGAGACCAACAGCTGGGCAGGTTCGCCACCGAAACCTTCGAGGTGCCCGACCACGCGTACCACCGCATAGGTGAGTCCAAGCCACAGCGCCAACGGCAGGCGCAAAAAACGCGATTCCCGATCACCACAAAAAGCCAGCACGCCGATGGTCATGTACCAAGCCAACAACACAGGCTCGAACAAACCGGTGGAGGTGAACGAGGTGGGGTAACTCAGAAACACCAAGACGAGCGTGATCGCCACCAAAATCCGCCAAAGATTGACAAACATTGCGAATGCACCCGCGATCGCATCCCCGACCCAAACGCGAGCGCCTGGCCAAAGGCCACAGGCGGCCAGCGCGGCCCCATGCACTGTCAAAGACCAGAACTCGGCGTCGCCTGGCCATCCTGAAAGATGTTGGTGCGCAAGGATACTTGCCGTTGCAATGCTCACGATGATCCACGCCAATCTCATGGCGGGATAGCGCTGTGGCCGAGTCTCAAGCTGGCGACGATGCAAGAACAGCGCCGCCACCACCAGCAAGCCCAGCACCAAGACGAGCCGCAAAATCTCAAAACCGGGAGCCTGTTCAACTTGATTCACAAGGCTGGCGAGCCAATACAAGCCCGTCGGCACCAGCCACAGCAAACCCGCTTGCCAGGTAAAGCGCCGATGTGCCCAGACAGCCAACGCCAGCACCACGACAGTGAGCAGCAAGCTGCACACCAAGACCTGTTGTTGCGAGACGTACAGCCCTTCAAGCCAGCGATCAAAAGAGGGCAACAGCGCAAAGAAACCGCCGACAGCCATGACAGATGCCTCAACCCAAACCCGCCGCCGTTCCGCCCAGGAGGAAGCTATCGATAGAGCGAGGCACAGCAGGACAGCGCCGCCCGGGGAGGGCGCTGGACCCGGCGCATTCAATACAGCCAAGGCCACCGCAAAAAGCGCCCATGCGGTGATGCGCAAACCAAGCCCCGCCGCCACGATATGCAAGAGCATGGCCTCCACACCCAAAATCACTGCCGCCAGGCGGGTGTCATCCAGGCAGGCCAGCACGCCCGTCGCCAGGCTGCCCGCAGCCATGACCTGCGAGAATCGTGTCACCTCTTCCCCGATTTTCGATTTCCACAGGCGCACACTTAAATACGCGACTGCCATCAGCAATGCGGCATAGCCGGCCGCGTATGGACCCGCAATCCAAGTTTCCAGGCTGAGCGCGACCATGGGCGTACCCGCCCAGACCGCATAAAGGGGCCGCGGCAGCGCCCCGCCCTCGAGATAGCTGGCGTAAAGCGGCACTGCCGCGATGAACAGCATCGTATGCGCCGCCAACAAGATCTGCTGTGCCATCAAACCGGGTGGCTCCGGATAACCAAGATAGGTGCCGCCGGCGACCAAGACACTCGCGCAAAAAGAAAGCACGATGAGCCACCACCATCTCCTCGTGATCGCACAGGCAGCCGCTGCAAGATTGACCAACAGCAGGTAACTCAGCACCACCAGCAATTGATCGGTACCATGCACCGTCAGGACAGGTGCGGCATAGGCACCGGCAAAACCAACCGCGGCCAATGCCGGGGCATGCTGCACCAGACTGATCCGCACCGTCAGTGCTGATAAGCCGGCAAAGCCGATCAGACTGAGTTCGCCGGAAACGAGTTGGTAGTAAGCAAAAGCGACATAAAGGGTGAGGTAATCAATCGCCAGCCCCCCGCCCTGTAGCACCTGGGCATAGGCCGGCCGACTGTGCCGCATCCGCCATCCGATGACCACCAACCCACTGCCCAGGAAGCACGCGGTGGCTAACCGCAGCGCGGGTGGAAACAGACGTTGCAAATCCAGCAAGGGAAACAAAAATGCGAGCCCCAGCGTCACCAGCAACACACCGCCCAGGGCAAGTAGATTCTTACGAATAACGATCCCCAGCGAGTCAAGCCAAGCGGGTATCACCAGTTCATCGCCCTGCCCAGACACCTGGGTCGATCGCGAGCGCATCGGCAGGTTGCGGGGAGTTGTGGCGAGTGGAGCGGGCGCGGGGCGCACACCGACAGGCGACTCATCAGGGGCCTCCCGGATCGCGGGACCCGCATCTGGGGCAAGCACAAGAGGTGTCGGGTCGGCGCCGCGCGGCTGGGGAACCGCATCCGTCTCTCCGGTTTTTGATCGCGGTTGAGCTTTCAGAGCGGATTCAAGCGCGGCCACTCGCTTGTGCAAATTAACGACAGCCCAGACCAACACACCCAGCACGCTGACCACTAAGGCTTTGTTTGGGTCGCCAACGCTTAGTAGCACTAAGAATGCTAACGCACCGAACACAATCAGGTTTTTCATGGGTTCCCTGCTCCGTTTGTCACAACCCCCACCGAAGGATGGCGTTCAAAGCCGCTGGCGCGTATCACATCCCGTTTTCATACACTCCGTCCCGTTGGGTTTTGAATACCATCCCGAACGCCAAGCACACCATCAATTCGGCTTCGCCAGCAACGTGGCAACCAAACGATGCAGTTTGGCAAAATCCGGCTCACCCAAATACTGTTGCACGATGCGGCCCTTTTGATCGATGAGAAAGGTGGTCGGTGTCAGCCGCACCCCGCCAAACCCTTGCGCCACCTCTTCTTTCGCATCCAGTGCCACCGTGAAGGGCAGCTCGCGCGCCTTGGCGAAGGCGGCCACATAATTGGGTGGGTCGTAATTCATGGCCACCGCCACCAGCTCGAACCCCTGGGGTGAGAATTTGCGGTAGGTCTCCGCGAGTGCGGGCATTTCCTTCACGCAGGTGGTGCAGGTGGTAGCCCAGAAATTCACCAGCCACACTTTGCCGCGAAAATCTTCGGTGGTGAGCGTCTGCCCATCCAGGGTCATGAAGGTGACCTTGGGTGCAGCGGGCAGGGGTTTAAAAAGCAGCGCCGCCGACAGGATGATCACGGCCAGGGCAATCAGGCCGCCTAATTTGCGTTTCATGACGTATCTCCTCAAGGCGCATATTGTCATGGCTGAACGGCGGCTTGTCACGGGGGATGGGTGGGTTAAAATCCGCAGCCCCTTATCCGAGCAGCCCCCGTGTCAGCCCATCTTAATCCCCCGCAGCGCGAAGCGATCAAGTATCTCGACGGCCCGCTTTTGGTGCTGGCCGGTGCCGGCAGCGGCAAGACCCGCGTCATCACCCACAAGATCGCTCATTTGGTGGAAACCTGCGGGCTATCGCCGGCTAATATCGCGGCGATCACCTTCACCAACAAGGCGGCGCGCGAAATGCAAGAGCGGGTGGGCAAGCTGTTGGTGGGGAAATCGGTTTCCAAGCTCAATGTGTGCACCTTCCACGCGCTGGGCGTGAAAATCCTGCGCGCTGAATCCAAGCTCCTGGGGTTGAAACCGCAGTTCTCGATTCTCGATGCCTCGGACACCTTTGCGATTTTGGGCGACTTGGTAAAAGACGCCGACAAGGCGCGCTTGAAAAGCCTGCAATGGCAGATCTCCGCCTGGAAAAACGCCATGATCGGCCCGGAGGCGGCAGCCTCCCACGCGAGCAATGAGCTCGAGCTCGCCGCCAGCCGCGTCTTTCATGAATACGAGCGGGCGTTGCGCGCCTATCAGGCCACCGATTTCGATGATCTCATCCGCCTGCCGGTGCAGCTTTTCGAAAGCGAAGCCCAAGCGCTCGAGCGCTGGCAATCGCGGTTGCGCTATTTGCTGGTGGATGAATATCAAGACACCAATCGCTGCCAGTATCGGCTGCTGCGCCTGTTGGCCGGGGCGCGCGGAGCCTTCACCGCGGTGGGCGACGACGATCAGTCGATCTACGGCTGGCGCGGCGCGGACATTGAAAACCTCAATAACCTGCAAGCCGATTACCCGCGCTTGAAGGTGGTGAAACTCGAGCAAAATTACCGCTCGAGCGGGCGCATCCTCAAAGCTGCCAACACCCTGATCGCCAACAACCCCAAGGTCTTCGAGAAAAAGCTGTGGTCGGAATTCGGCCCGGGCGATCCGGTCAGCGTGACCGTGGCAAGAGATGCCGAAAACGAAGCCGAGCTGGTGGCGATGAAATTGCAGGCGCATAAATTCGAAAACCGCACCGCTTTTGGCGACTACGCGATTCTCTATCGCGGCAATCACCAGGCGCGGCTCGTCGAGCAGCAATTGCGCAATCTGCGCATCCCTTATGTGATCTCGGGCGGGCAGTCCTTTTTCGACCGCGCCGAGATCAAGGACATCACCGCCTATCTGCGCTTGATTGCCAATGGCGATGACGACCCTGCTTTCATTCGCGCCATCACCACCCCGCGCCGCGGCATTGGCGCCGCCACGCTGGAAGCCCTGGGCCGTTATGCCGGGCAGAGGCAGGTGAGCCTCTTTGAAGCGGCCTTCGAGACCGGCGCGGAACAGCATGTGGGCGAAAGACACCTCGAGGCCGTGCGCGAATTCGGGGAATTCATCAATCGCCTGGAATACCGCGCCCCGCGCGAGGCAGCCGGCGAGGTGCTGGAAGACCTGCTGCGTGGCATTGGCTACGAGGCTTTTCTTTTCGACACCCTCGAGCCGCATGAGGCCGAATCGCGCTGGAGCAATGTGCGCGATTTCGTGGAGTGGCTGAAGAAAAAAGGCGAGGCCGAAAACAAGAGCTTGCTTGAACTTACCCAGACCGTCGCGTTGATCACCTTACTCGACAAAGGCGAGGAAGATGTCGACGCGGTGCAGCTTGCCACCTTGCATGCCGCCAAGGGGCTGGAATTCAAACATGTGTTTCTGATCGGCGTGGAAGAGGGCATCCTGCCGCATCGCGATGCGGTGGAAGAAGGCCGCATCGAGGAAGAGCGCCGCCTCATGTATGTGGGCATCACCCGCGCTCAGCGCTCGCTCACGCTGACCTGGTGCGAACGCCGCAAGGCCGGCAAGGATGTGCGCAGCTGCGAGCCCAGCCGCTTCATCGATGAAATGGGCAAGGACGATCTACGCATTTCCGGCGGCAAAAATGAATCACCGCCAGTGGACAAAGCCGCCCGCTCGGCGCAGCTTGCCAACCTCAAGGCGATGCTGGCGGGGAAGTAGCATGGGCCGCACGCCTGCTTTGGCGTATACTTCGCGGCCCGTCACTCCGCAATCTGGCCATCATGGGACGACTGACTGACCTGCTCACCCTTGCTCAAACCCGCGCTCGGGAGATGAATCTGCCCTATTCCGGGGCGCTCACGCCGGCAGAGGCGCATGAAGTCAGCCAGCTTGCCCCGGGCGCCAGGATTGTCGATGTGCGCACCCGCGCTGAGCTGGACTGGGTGGGGCGCGTGCCGGGTGCCACCGAGATCGAGTGGAACACCTATCCCGAGGGCGAGCGCAATCCGCATTTCATCGCCCAGCTCTCCCACCAAGTCGATCGCGAAGCGCTGGTGATGTTCCTGTGCCGCAGCGGCGGCCGTAGCAACGCCGCCGCCCAAGCCGCGGCTGAAGCCGGGTATGCCGAGGCTTACAACATCCTCGAAGGCTTCGAAGGTGACCGCGACGCTAATGATCAGCGCAACACAGTCGGCGGCTGGCGCTGTGCTGGGCTGCCTTGGTATCAGAGTTGAATTCGGAGCCTAGCATGGGACAAATTTCCACTATCCAATTCGATCGCTTCAATGCCTTGAGCGACGCCGACGCCACCAAACGCATCCTCGCTGCCCGGGAAAAGCTGGGCAAACGCGCGGTGCTGCTGGTGCATCATTATCAGCGTGCCGATGTGTATCGCCATGCGGACATCACTGGAGACTCCCTGAAGCTCTCCCAGCTGGCCGGCCAGACCGATGCGGAATTCATCGTATTCTGCGGCGTGCATTTCATGGCAGAGGTGGCCGACATCCTGGCCAAGCCCGGCCAGGTGGCGATTCTTCCGGACCTTGCCGCGGGTTGTTCGATGGCTGATATGGCTAATCTCGCCAAGGTGGAGCGCTGCTGGCGGGAGCTGGGTGAGGTGCTAGGGAAGGTGGATGAGGTCATCACCCCGGTCACCTACATCAATTCCGCGGCTGACTTGAAAGCTTTCTGCGGCGAACACGGCGGGATCGTCTGTACCTCCTCGAATGCCGGCAAGATTCTCGACTGGGCCTTTGCCCAGCGCGAAAAAGTGCTGTTTTTCCCCGACCAACACTTGGGCCGCTGGACTGGCCACCAAAAGGGCATTGCCCTGGAGGACATGCAGGTGTGGGACCCGGATCTGCCCTTGGGCGGTCTCACGCCCGAGGCCATCCGGCGGGCGCGGGTGTTGTTGTGGAAAGGACACTGCTCAGTGCATCAGATGTTCCAGCCGGCACATATCACCCGCTGGCGCGCTGAACACCCCGAAGGCAAAGTCATCTCCCATCCGGAATCCGCCTTTGAAGTCTGCCGGCAATCTGATTATGTGGGCTCGACGGAATACATCATCAAAACCATCAAGGCCGCCCCCTCCGGCACCCGCTGGCTGGTCGGCACCGAGCTCAATCTCGTCAGCCGCCTTGCCGAGGAAATGAAGCCCGAAGGCAAAATCGTGGAATTCATGTCCCCGATGGTGTGCATGTGCTCCACCATGCAGCGCATCGACCCACAGCACTTGGCTTGGTGCCTTGAGAACCTGGTTGAGGGCAAGGTGGTCAATCAGATCAAGGTGCCAGCCCATGAGGCAAAGCTTGCCAGGCTTGCGCTGGAGAGGATGCTGGCGGTTTCTTGAAAGCCGTAGGCACAGTCGCACTCCGTGCCGCAAGTTCCGGGTGCGTCGAAGATCCAATGTGTGACTGATGACCACATGGGCCAGACCATTCCAAACCGTTCTTCAGGATGACTGCGAGCCAATAATCACTGTATTCGTTTTCTCGGATTCCTTGGCTGCAATATGCGAGCGGCATTCGTCGTTGAACGCTTTGGCAAGCATTTTTGCGAAAGACCAGGTGCGTGCTCTCACGCATGGGGCGGCTGCAGGCGATGTGATGTTAGCCGGTGCAAGGGTGGCGGGGTCGCCGTTTATGATCACCGTGACCGGTTTAGGCGACGTATAGGTTGCTGGAGGGTGTGAGTCCAAGTTGGCCACGGTGCCGATGACATCACCAAGACCCGGCATCGGTGACACCATATAAACCCCCGCGGCCATTGTCATGACATACCGGTTCATCGGCACACCCTTCCGATCGTAAATCAAAAAAAGAGCTGGTCAGGTTGTGTTCGGGTAGCGGTATGGATGAAAAGTTCCGCGCTGGCCGGTTTAGCTGACCTGCTCCCCACAGCCCGTACCACCTGACAGTTCGCGAAGTCCGTCAAATCGAGGAGAATGACGGGCATGAAGAAGAGCAGATTCACGGAAGAACAGATCATCGGTTTCTGCGGGAA
>JBEAUN010000311.1:0-6623 GCA_041161415.1 Pseudomonadota bacterium
ATGATGTGCCAATCCCGCATGCGCTGCCCGGGTTGATTGCGGAGTGGCAGATGGCCGATGCACCGGTGGATTTCGAGCCGCACTGGGTGGGGGCGCAGACGAAGCGCGCAGCGCGCTATCGTTTGCAGGACGACGAGGTGAGCGTGGTGGTGGCGCATTATCCCGGCGGGCTGGGGCGGCCCACCAGCTCGGAGAATGTGCTGGTGAAAAGCGCAGATGCCAATTGGCAGAGCATCGATCAAGGCTTGCGTGCGTTGCCTGAAGGTGAGCTCAATGAGGCGGTGATCGTCGGCCGCGCAGGGCGCTTTGTGGCGTGGTCTGGGTTGAAGGTGGGTGAGGTGATCACCGCACGGCGCTCGCTTGCAGCGGCGCGGCTGGCCTGGGCCCGGCTCACCGGCCGCGCGGAGGATGTGGCCTGGGTGGTGTTTTACACCCGCGAAGAAGGCGCCGCGCGCGCGCGGCTGGCGCGATTCGTAAGCCAAGGCGCAGAAGCGGTGGCGGGGCCGCGATGAGTGCGCCGCCGCGCATGGTGCATATCCTTTGGCGGCTCGCCCACGGCGGCATGGAAAATGGGCTGGTGAATCTCATTAATCATCTGCCGCGCGAGTTATGCCGCCACGCCATCGTGGCGCTCGATGGGGTGAGTGATTTCGCCGCGCGCATCGAGCGGCCCGATGTGCCGGTGATCGCGCTGGGCAAGCCACAGGGCCACGGCGTGCGGTGTTATCCGCACATGAAAGCGGTGCTGCAAAAATTGTCCCCGGCGTGGGTGCACACCCGTGGGCTCGCGGCGCTTGAAATGGCGCCGCTGTGCCGCTTCATGGGCCTGCCGGTGATTCACGGCGAACACGGCTGGGACGCGCACGACCCCAATGGCGTGCGCAAAAAATACCAATGGCTGCGCCGCTTCTACCGCCCCTTTGTGACGCATTACATCGCGCTCTCTTACGACATCGAAGACTATCTTCACACGCGGGTTGGCGTGGCGCAGCAGAATGTGACGCGCATTTCAAATGGCGTGGATGTTGCGCGTTTTTCTCCCGCTGAGGAGGGCCGTGCGCCGATACCGGGCAGCCCTTTTAATGCCAGTGGGCAGAAGGTGATCGGCACGGTGATGCGGCTCGCGCGGGTGAAGGATCCGATGACGCTGATTGCTGCTTTCGCCCACGCTGCGCAGGCATTGCCCAGCTTGCGGCTGGTGATTGTGGGCGATGGCGAGTTGAAGGAAAACCTGCGCGCGAGGATCGCTGCGGAGGGCTTGAAACATCGCGTGTGGTTGGCCG
Organism: Pseudomonadota bacterium; assembly: GCA_041161415.1. GTDB lineage: Bacteria > Pseudomonadota > Gammaproteobacteria > Burkholderiales > Rhodocyclaceae > JBEAUN01. Next base: position 1,284 of record JBEAUN010000311.1, read on the forward strand.
GGGCACAAGAGGATGTGCCGACCTTGATGCGCGGCTTTGATGCATTTGTGTTGCCTTCGCGGGCAGAGGGCATTTCCAATACGGTGCTCGAAGCGATGGCCTGCGGCCTGCCGGTGATCGCCACCGAAGTGGGGGGGAATCGCGAGCTGGTTGTGCCCGAGGAAACGGGCCTTTTGGTGCCCCCCGCCCACCCCGCGATGCTTGCGCAGGCGATGGTGCGGGTGATGACGGAGTCGGTGTTGGGCAGACGCATGGGGCGGGCAGGCAGGCAGCGGGTGGAGCGTGAGTTTGCTTTGCAGGGGATGGTGGAACGTTATGCTGAGGTTTATGCGCGGGTGGGGCGGGGTGGATAAGAGAGGGGTTCAGTTTTTGTCTTGCGTGAAGCGTGAAGCGTGAAGCGTGAAGCGTGAAGCGTGAGGAGGGGATTGGAGAGATGGCCGCCGCGGGCTTGGGTGATTGGGAGCTTAGTCTTGTCGATGAGGGCGGTGGGTCGGAAATCCGGCCCGACTGCGTTGGAGGGCTCACTCACGGGGGCCCCGATTCCCAACTCACCGCGAGTGACGGCGATTGCCAAAAAGCAATCGATGTGTGTGGTGACGATACCTTGACAACCAACGCGCCGGGCTTGGGTTTTTCTGGCGAAAGGCAACCCCCCTCAATCCCCCCTTGTCAGGGGGGAAGCACACCCCTCACCTCACCCGCTTGAATCTCCACCACTACACACTCCTCCCCCATGTGCGGACTAGCCGGCATCTTCGATCTTCGCGCCACGCGCCCCATCCCGATTGCATCCTTGCTGCGGATGAATGAATCCTTACTGCATCGCGGCCCGGATGACGGTGGCATTTTCACGCTGCCCGGCGTGGGGCTTGCGCATCGGCGCTTGGCGATCATCGACCGCGCCGGCGGCGCGCAGCCGATGCGCACGAAAGATGGCGAACAGGTGGTGGTGTTCAATGGCGAGATTTACAACCACCACGATCTCGCTCGGCAACTGCGGGCGTATGGCCACTGCATCGAGAGCAAAAGCGACACCGAAGTGATTCTCCACGCCTGGCGGCAGTGGGGGCCGCAATGCGTTGTGCATTTTCGCGGCATGTTTGCCTTTGCGTTGTGGGACGCCCCGCGCCAGAGCCTTTTTCTTGCGCGTGATCGGCTGGGTGTCAAGCCGCTTTTTTATGCGCCGCTGCCCGATGGCCAGGTGATCTTCGCTTCCGAATTGAAGGCCCTGCTCGCCCACGGCGCGATGCCTGTCGCGATGGATGAATTGGCGGTCGAAGAATATTTTGCGTTGGGGTACATCCCCGATCCACGCACTATTTTTCGTGCCGCGAGAAAGCTGCCCCCGGCCCACACCCTGCTGCTTGCGCGCGGTCAAAAATTAACCCAGCCCAGCCGCTATTGGGATGTTCACTTCGAGCCCGATCGCTCGCTCGATGAAGACACCGCGCGGGTCGAATTGGCGCGGCGCTTGGGCGAGGCGGTGTCAATCCGGCTGGAATCGGAAGTGCCCTTAGGCGCGTTTTTATCCGGCGGTGTCGATTCCAGCGCCGTGGTGGCGACCATGAGCGCGGTAAGCGGCACCGCGCCCACCACCTGCTCGATCGGCTTTGCTGAGCGCGGCTTTGATGAGACCGAGTATGCCAATTTGGTGGCGCAGAAATTCGCCACCTGCCATGTGAGTGAGCGCGTGAATTGCGAGGCGGTGAGCCTCATTGACACCTTGGCCCACATTTTCGATGAGCCCTTTGCGGATAGCTCCGCGCTGCCGACTTATCGTGTCTGTGAGCTTGCGCGCCGTCATGTGACGGTGGCATTGAGCGGCGATGGCGCGGATGAAGTGTTCGGGGGCTATCGGCGTTATCGCTTTCATCTGGCTGAAGAGCGCTGGCGTCGGCTGTGGTCCGCGGCGTGGCGCGCCCGCGTGTTTGGCGCGCTTGCGCGCTGGTATCCCAAGGCCGATCGTCTGCCGCGCTATCTGCGCGCCAAGACCACCTTTCAGGCGCTCTCCCGCGACACCGTGGCGGCGTATTTCGATAGCGTGTCGATTTTGCGCGGCGAGGCGCGACGGCAGCTTTTTTCGCAGAAGCTCAAAGACGAGCTGGCCGGTTATTCCGCGCTGGAAGTGTTTCGTCATCACGCCCATCACCTGCAAGCCGAGGATGCGCTCGCCTTGCCGCAATACCTCGACCTCAAGACTTATCTGCCCGGCGATATCAACACCAAGGTCGATCGCGCCAGCATGGCGCATTCGCTTGAAGTGCGCGAGCCGATGATGGACCACTTGCTGCTGGAGTGGGCGGCGAGATTGCCGATGTCGATGCGTGTGCGAGAGGGCGAGGGGAAGTGGTTGCTCAAAAAAACCATGGAGCCGGCTCTGCCCGACAAGGTGCTGTATCGGCCCAAGATGGGCTTTGCGATTCCGCTCGCAGGCTGGCTGCGCGGCCCGCTGCGCGAGGACATGAAGGCTGCGCTCAAGAGTGATCGGCTGCTGGACACCGGCTGGTTTTCGCCCGAGGCGCTTGCCATGTTGTGCGATGAGCATCTGTCTGGTGTGCGCGATCACAGCGCGCCGATCTGGTCTTTGTTGATGTTCGAGGCGTTTCTAAGGAAGGTGGTCGATGGTGCCCATGAGCGAAATCGCGACGCGGCGTAAGGCGCGGCTGCGCGTTTTGCATGTGCTGGACCACAGCTTGCCGCTGCATAGCGGCTATAGCTTTCGCACCCTCAATATCCTGCGCGGGCAGCGCCGCCTGGGCTGGGAGACCTTTCATCTCACCAGCCCCAAGCAAGGCGCCGCGCCGCTGATCGAGGAGGCAGAGGGGCTGTCCTTTTTTCGCACGGAAGGCCCCGCGAAGGGCCCGGCGATTCGCCATGAAATCGCGCTCATGAAAGCACTCCATGATCGCTTGAGGATGCTTGCCAAAACACTCAAACCCGATCTGCTGCATGTGCACTCACCGGTGTTGAATGCGCTGCCCGCATTGTGGGTGGCAAGCGCCTTGCGGCTGCCCTTGGTGTATGAAGTGCGCGCCTTTTGGGAAGATGCCGCGGTCGATCACGGCAGCACCACCGAAGGCAGCATGCGCTATCGCGGAAGCCGCGCGCTGGAAACACTGGTGTTAAAACGCGCTGCGCATGTGACCACGATTTGCCAAGGGCTGGCGCAAGATATCGCGGCACGCGGCGTAGCAGCAGAAAAAATCACGCTCATCCCGAATGCGGTGGATGTTGCATCGTTTGCCCCGGGCAGGGCGCGCGATCAATCGCTCTGCCGCGCGCTGGGGCTGACGGGTAAGACCGTGGTGGGCTTTATCGGCTCTTTTTATGCCTATGAGGGGCTCGGTGTGTTGATCGATGCCTTTGCCAGCGTGCGCGCGGTGATGCCAGAGGCGGTTCTCTTGTTGGTGGGCGGGGGGCCGGAGGAAGCGGCCTTGCGCGCCAAAGTCACACAGGCCGGTTTGAGCGATGCGGTGCGATTCACTGGCCGTGTGGCGCATGAGGCGGTGGCGCGGCATTACGATCTCATCGATCTGTTGGTGTATCCGCGCTTAGCCATGCGCTTGACGGAGCTGGTGACGCCGATCAAGCCGCTGGAAGCGATGGCGCAAGGGCGCGTGGTGCTGGCGAGCGATGTCGGCGGGCATCGTGAATTGATCGCGCATGGCCGCACTGGGGTGCTGTTTCAGGCTGGCTCGACGGAAGCATTGAGAGACACGCTGATCGAGATGATCGCATCGCCTTCGCGCTGGCCGGCGCTTGCGATTGCAGCGCGGCAGTTTGTCGAACAAGAGCGCACCTGGGATAAAAGCGTGGCGCGCTATCAGCCGGTGTTTGAAGCCTTGTGCCGTCGATGAGTGGGCTACGTATTGCGCTCGTCGGCCCGCAGTCGCCGCCGGCTGGCGGCATGGCGAGACAGCGCGAGACGCTGATTGAAAACCTGCGCGCAGAGGGGCTTGTGGTGCAGCCGGTGGCGGTCAATCCGCCTTATTCGCCGCGGTGGGTGAGGCGTGTGCCGATCCTGCGTGCGATGGCGCGCTTGGGGCCTTATTTACTTGCGCTGTGGCGGGTGTGCGGCAAGGTCGATGTGATGCATGTGATGGCCAATTCCGGATGGTCATTTCATCTTTTCGCCACGCCTGCGGTGTGGGTGGCGCGCATGCGTGGTGTGCCGGTGGTGATGTCCTATCACGGGGGGCTGGCGCAGGCGTTTTTTGAAAAACAGATGAGGCTTGTGCGCGGTACATTGCGCCGCGTGACGCTGATCGTGCCCTCGGAGTTTTTGCAATCTGTGTTTGCGCGGTTTGGCTTTTCTGCGCAGGTGGTGCCCAACAGCGTGGCGCTGCCGGTGGGGGCGCCAGACGAGGCCCGCACGAGGGCGGCGCATGTGGTGGTGGTGCGGCATCTGGAAAAGCTTTATGACATTGCCACGGCGGTGCGCGCTTTCGCGATTCTGTCGCAAAGCGTGCGCGATGCGCGACTCACCATTGCGGGCAGCGGGGTGGAGCAGGCGGCATTGATCGCGCTGGTGCAGTGCCTCGGGTTGCGCGATCAGGTGCGCTTTGTCGGGCAGCTCGATAAAGCCGCGATGCAGGCGCTCTATCAAAGCGCCGATGTGATGGTCAATCCGAGTCTCGCGGATAACCTGCCCAACTGCATCCTCGAAGCCTGGGCCTTTGGGGTGCCGGTGGTGAGCACGAATGTGGGTGGGGTGCCGTGGATGGCGAAAAATGGCCACACTGCGCTGCTGGTGCCACCTGGGGCGGTTGAGGCGATGGCCGATGCGATTCGTCGGGCGGTGGAAGATGCATCGCTCGCGCGGCGCTTGATTGCCAATGGGGTGGCGCGTGTGACGCAGTATCGGTGGGCTTCGGTGGGGCCGCGGTTGATTGGGGTCTATCGCGAGGTGGTGGTGAGGGGCCGCGCTTAGAGCGAGGGCACTGAGGCGATATCGGGCTTCTTGAATCAAGGTTGTTTTGGCGGTCGGGCGCTTAAGAAAAAGCCCATGGTGCCGCACCAAGTCTTGGCAGGCCGTGAAACGTCCTCAACCCAACCAACCCGCCCGTTCGCCCTGAGCAAGTGCGCAGGGTGAATGGGCGCTGTGGGTCGGCAACGCAGTGCTTGGTGAGGTCTCCCGCCCACCCCTTTGACCTTGCTCAGGGCAAGCCGGCTCTCTGGTTGGGGCCGAGTGATCGGCTTGACCCGGGGCAGGGCGGTGACAGCCTGGAACCGCTGGGTCTGAACGGCCACACAGGCGGCTGTATTCAGCCAGCCCAAAGTCATCCGCATGAAAACCCAATCTGTTCAACGTCGTGATTACACATCCTCCGTCAATGAACC
>JBEAUN010000327.1:0-24439 GCA_041161415.1 Pseudomonadota bacterium
TGTAGCCACCATCTAGCCAAATTCAGCCATTTTGGCGTGTCGCTTGCCCAACCAGAGACATCACCCCGCCGGGGCTGCCGGCAGGCACGCTCAGCAACCCTTCGTCATAGCGTTGCAACCAGAGAAAGGTTTGCGTGTAACGGGCGATCACATCGACCAGCCCATGCCCTTGGTCGGTGGTCAGTGTCTCACCTGCCGCAGCCTTCTCTACCAGTTGCAGTACGGCTCCCAGCTCGGCGGCGTTTTTCTTGAAGCGCTGGCGATTAAAGGAGCTTGACGCACACAACAGGCAGGCGCCTTGAATGCCGTAGAATGAGCCGCTTGTTATGACTCACCTCAGCGGCAGCCAGAGCCCCACCTCTCTTCCGCCTGACTGTGTCGCCGAATACCTTCGCCCCAGCCATCGAAAAAACAAACGCACATGAATTTCACCGAGCTTGCCAGTTTCATCTGGTCCGTTGCAGACCTGCTTCGAGGCGATTACAAACAGGCCGATTACGGCAAAGTCATTCTGCCTTTCACGCTGCTGCGGCGGCTGGATTGCGTGTTGGCACCCACACGCGACGAAGTGCGCGAGGAATACGCCAAACGAAAAGACAGCGGGGTGGTGCTCGACCCCATCCTGAAACGCAAAAGCCGGGAGGCGTTTTACAACGTGAGCCCCTTCACGTTGTCCGGCTTGTTGTCGGACCCGGCGCATATCCGCCAGAACCTCGTTGCTTATGTTTCGGATTTTTCCGCCGATGCGCGGGATATCTTCGAGCGTTTCAAATTCATCGAACGCGTGGGCGAGCTGGACGAGAAAAATCTGCTTTTCATGCTTGTTCAGAGATTTTCAGCGGTCGACCTTCACCCGGCGTCGGTGCCGAATGAAACGATGGGGCTGGTGTTTGAAGAACTCATCCGGAAATTTGCTGAAGCCTCCAACGAAACAGCCGGGGAGCACTTCACCCCGCGCGAGGTTATCAAGCTCATCGTGCATTGCCTGTTCGCCGGTGACGATGAGGCGCTGGCTAAACCCGGTGTGGTGCGCTCGATGTATGACCCCACCGCCGGGACGGGTGGCATTCTTTCCGTGGGCGAGGCCGTGACCCGCGAAATCAATGGGTCTGCCAAGCTGGTGCTGTTCGGTCAAGAGCTCAACGACGAGTCCTATGCCATTTGCAAAGCCGACATGCTCATCAAAGGGCAGGACCCTAAAAACATGGTCCGGGGCAACACCCTTTCGCAAGACGGTTTCCCCGGCGAGAAATTCGACTACTGCGCCGCCAACCCGCCCTTCGGTGTGGACTGGAAAAAAGTGCAGGACATCGTCAAGGCAGAGCACGACAAGAAAGGTTACGGCGGTCGCTTCGGCCCGGGGCTGCCGCGTGTCTCCGATGGCTCGCTGTTATTTCTGCTGCACCTCATTTCGAAAATGCGCCCGCCCGCCGAGGGTGGCGGACGGATTGGCATTGTATTGAACGGCTCACCGCTATTCACGGGCGATGCCGGCTCCGGCGAATCGGAAATCCGGCGCTGGATTCTCGAAAATGACTTGCTCGATGCCATCATCGCCCTGCCCAACGACCTGTTTTACAACACCGGGATTGCGACTTACATCTGGTTGCTCGACAACGACAAACCCGCCGTGCGCCGACACAAGGTGCAGCTCATCGATGCCACGCGGATGTACGCAAAGATGAAAAAGAGCCTGGGCAACAAGCGGGTTTTTCTCACCGACGAACAAATCGACGAGGTGGTGAAGGTCTACGCCGGGTTTCATGATGAGGCGCGGTTTGCGCTCGAATTCCGCGAGGCCGGCAGCGACAAATCCGCCACCGCGCCGGGTGAGGAGGCAAGGGTGGTGTCGAAGATATTCGGCACCGGGTTCTTCGGTTACCGGAAGGTCACAGTCGACCGCCCACCGGCTCCGGGGAGCGAGGTGACGGTCAAACTCAAGAAGGGCCAGCGCCCCTACGACCCGGCGTTGCGGGACACCGAGAACATTCCGCTCGGCGAGGATGTCGACGCCTACATGGCGCGGGAAGTCCTGCCGCATGTGCCGGATGCTTACGTCAATGCCGATGTGCGGGATGAGAAGGATGGCAGGGTGGGCAAGGTGGGGTATGAAATCAATTTCAACCGGTATTTCTACGTCTACAAACCGCCACGGCCACCGCAGGTGATTGCGGAGGAAATTCGGGAGATGGAGAAGCGGTTTTTGGAGTTGATGAAAGAGATGATGCTGTGAGTGACGCCGACAATGTACGGCGATTGAAATACGCCATCGAGGGTTGCATAAACGGAGTCTGGGGGGATGAGCCCAACGGAATAGATGACATCATCGTGGTTCGTGTTGCGGACTTCGACCGGGCTAGAGGCGCGGTAACTCTTGGTGACTCCCCGACCATCCGGGCAATCCCGGATTCAGCGCGCAATCGCAGAACCCTTAGGTCAGGGGATTTGCTGATTGAGAAGTCGGGAGGCGGAGAACAGCAACCCGTCGGCAACGTAGTACTGTTCAATGACGAGCGCAAGGCTGTCTGCTCCAACTTCGTCGCCAGGATGGCAGTTGCTGAAGAATGCGACAGCCGTTTTGTGGCGTACTCCTTCCACTCTCTCTACGCAGAGGGAAGAAATATTCCGCATATCAAGCAGACGTCGGGTATCCAGAACCTAGACTCCGAAAGCTACTTTAACGAGCGGGCCTGGTTGCCTGAAAAAGCTCAACAAGTCCGTATCGCCAACTTCCTCGACGAGCAGACAGCGCGTATTGATACGTTGATTGCAGAGAAGGAGCGATTGGCCGTATGCGTACGTGAATTTGAACAAGGAAAAATATCCGAGCTCGTAACCTACGGGGTTCGCGTAGAAGCTTTACGAAAGACGGGCAATGCATTTGTGCCAGCAGCACCTTGTACCTGGCGAGTTGCTGCCTTTAAGCGTGCCCTGGTTGATATGGACCAAGGCTGGAGTCCGCAATGTGAGAGCCGACCCGCTGACAGCAGTGAGTGGGGCGTGCTGAAGGTAGGTTGTGTGAATGGCGTTCGCTTCGACGCAACCGAAAACAAGGCCCTACCTTCTGAACTTGCGCCTGACTTATCTTGTTTGATTCGTAAAGGAGATGTGTTGGTCTCACGAGCCAATACAAGAGAACTCGTCGGACTCGCTGCCATGGTCGATTCGGACTACCCCAATCTGCTCCTATGCGACAAGCTGTACCGATTGAAATTGCGACCTGACTGGGTGCTTCCAGCATTCAGCATATTGCTACTGCGTTCGGGTTCAGTTCGTCGCCAAGTTGAGCTCGGAGCGAGCGGGGCGAGTTCATCGATGCAGAACATTTCCCAGGATGTTATTCGGGAGCTTGTTGTAGCCTTACCGCCACTCGAAGAGCAGCAGCAGATTGTCATCTTGGCGGAGCGTATCCGCCAGTCTTGTGGTGGGTTGCGCGCGCATGTGGCTCAGCACATCTCTCGCCTCCGCGAATACCGCTCCTCCCTGATTTCAGCCGCCGTCACCGGCCAGCTGAATCTCGATGACCACACCCACACCCGGCGCGAGGTGGCCTGACCATGCGGCCACAAACCATCCAGATTTTCTTGCCCGCTGGCGACCCGCGCGGTGTGCGTGTGGCTGAAATCACCACCCGCATCGTGCGCGTGATTGAAGTGCCGCGCAGTCTGCTTGCGGATTTCCTCGACATGCCGGAATCACAACAACCGGGGCTGTATTACCTGGTGGGCGGTGCTGGGGAGGGTGAAACCGCTCAGCTGTATATCGGTCAAAGCGGCTCGGTGGGGGGGCGTCTGGGCCAGCAAAACCAGAGCCGTGATTTCTGGAACCGGGCGCTGGTGGTGGTTTCCTTGACCAACAGCATCACGCAGACACATGTGCTGTTTCTGGAATGGCTGGCCATCAAGGAGGCGCTCGCGGCGGAGCGCTATGCGCTGGAAAACGGAAACAACGGCGCCCGCCCTCACACCCCCGCTCCGCTGGAAGCGGACTGTCTTGAAATTCATGAGACCGCCCGCACCCTGCTCGCCACGCTGGGCTACCCGGTATTCGAGCCCGTCGCGCGGCCTTCCGAGCGGGATGACAACGAGATATTGTTCTGCAAATCTTCCGGCGCCCAAGGCAGCGGGGTCTACACCTCGGAAGGGTTCGTGGTGCTCAAGGGGTCGATTGGACGGCTGGACAGCGTGCCCTCAATCGTTGGCACGGCCGGCGGCAAGCTGCGCCAGCGCTTGCTTGATGCCGGCGTGATGCGCGCGGAAGGGGCCACTGTGGTTTTCGAGAAAGACCATCTTTTCCGCTCGCCGAGCATGGCGGGGCTGGCCCTGATGGGGCGCACCTGCAATGGCTGGCTGGATTGGAAGGACGCGAGCGGCAGGACGCTGAATGAATTGAAGCGGCAGCCGAGCGCATCAAGCTAAGCGGTACCCCTCCAACCATCGCATAGGTGACCCGTGCCCAAGCTGACAAACGTGCATACCGAAAAGGTGTTCGAGGACGAGCTCTGTGCGCACCTCGCGGCGAACCAATGGGTGGTGCGCACCCACCTGAAAGACGCGACGTCCTATGACCGCGAGCTGGCGATTTTCCCGGATGACCTGCTGGCTTTTGTTCAGGCTACGCAGTCGGAGGAGTGGGCCAAATTCCGCAAGTGGCACAACGGGGATGCCGAGCAGGTATTCATCAAGCGCGTCGCCCAGCAGCTGGATAAACACGGCACGCTACATGTGCTGCGCAATGGCTTCAAAGACCGGGACGCGAAATTTGTGTTGTGCCAATTTCGGCCGGCGCATCAGAAAAATCCCACGCTGTGGGAAGCCTACAAACAGAATCGTTTGACAGTCATCCGGCAGCTGCATTACAGCCTGCACAACGAAAACAGCATCGACCTGGTGTTATTCGTGAATGGTCTGCCGGTGGCGACGAGCGAGCTGAAAACGGACCTTACGCAAAACATCCGGGATGCGATTGTTCAGTACAAAAAAGACCGTCAACCCAGGGACACGAAAACCAAGCAGCCTGAGCCGCTGTTGGAGTTCAAAACGCGAGCACTGGTGCATTTTGCGGTGTCGACGGATGAGGTGTTCATGACGACGCAGCTGAAGGGAGAAAAAACTTTTTTTCTGCCCTTCAATCAGGGGCGCCCCGACGGCTTTGGCGGCGCCACCAGTGGCAACCCGCCCGCGCCGCTGGAGATAGGTTACCCGACCGGATACCTTTGGCACTGGGTGTGGCACCGGGATGTATGGCTCGACATTCTCGGAAATTTTTTGCACCTCGAGAAAAAGGAGGTCGAGGACCCCAAGACCGGTGCAAAGAGCATCAAGGAAACGCTGATTTTTCCGCGCTTTCACCAGCTGGATGTGGTGCTGCGCTTGGTTCGGGCCGCCGCCGAAGAGGGCACGGGCAAGACCTGGCTGGTGCAGCATTCGGCGGGCTCCGGGAAATCGAATTCGATTGCCTGGACGGCCCATCGGCTTGCCAATCTGCACAACGCCCGGGATGAAAAGGTTTTCAATTCGGTGATTGTCATCACTGACCGCAAGGTTCTCGACCGCCAGTTGCAGGAAACCATCAGCCAGTTCGAGCACAAGGCGGGCGTGGTGCAAAAAATCGACCGGAACAGTCAGCAGCTTGCGGATGCGCTGAATGACGGCGCGCCGATTATCGTGACCACACTCCAGAAGTTTCCGAATGTGCTGGAAAAGGTGACCGCCCTTAAGAAACGCAACTTCGCACTCATCATTGACGAGGCCCACTCAAGCCAATCCGGTTCCGTCGCGCAGAAACTGCGCAAGGCGCTCACCACGGGCGATGGCAGTGCGCCAGCATTTTCTGCGGAGCTGGACGCGACGGACTACCAGATTGAACAGCGCTTCGATTTTGACCCGGATAGTGTGACGGCCGAGGATGTCATCAATCAGGTGATTTCTGCACGCAAGCGGCCGGACAATGTCAGCTACTTCGCCTTCACCGCAACGCCCAAGGCCAAGACCTTGGAGCTGTTTGGCCGCAAGGGGCCTGACGGGCTGCCCGAACCCTTCCATGTTTATTCGATGCGGCAGGCCATCGACGAGGGATTCATCCTTGATGTACTGAAGCACTACATCTCATACAAGGCTTATTACAAGCTCGGCTCGGCGTCTGAATCGAAGCTGGTGCCTGCGGGGCGAGCCAAGAAAACGCTGGCGCGTTACGCGGCCTTGCATGCATACAACATCGCCCAGAAAGTGGTGGTGATTGTCGAGCACTTCCGGGAGTTCGTGGCCCACAGGATTGGCGGATGCGCGAAGGCGATGGTGGTGACCGACAGCCGGGTCTCGGCGGTACGCTACAAACTCGCGATGGATAAATACATCAAGGAGCGCGGGTATCAGAACCTGAAAACACTGGTCGCATTTTCAGGAAAAGTGTCGGACCTTGAATCCGGACCGGATGATTTCACTGAGGCGAACATGAATCCCGGAGTCAGCGGCGAGCCCTCCGAGGCGTTCAAGGGCGATGATTTTCGCCTGCTTCTGGTGGCCAATAAATATCAGACGGGTTTCGACCAGCCATTGCTGCACACCATGTACGTGGACAAGCGCTTGTCGGGGGTGCTGGCAGTGCAAACTCTGTCGCGCCTGAATCGAACATGCGCGGGCAAGGACGACACATTCGTGCTCGATTTTGTCAATAAGCCCGAGGAGATACTGGAGAGCTTTCTGCCCTATTACCGCAGTGCGCGGCTGGAGGGTGAAACGGACCCGAATATCGTCCATGAGTTGCAGCTGAAGCTGGATAAGTCAGGTGTGTATTACCCCGCGGAAGTGGAGGCTTTTGCGGAGGCTTTCTTTGACCCGAAACGAAAGCAATCTACCCTGCATGGCTTCCTCAAACCGGCTGCGGACCGTTTCTTCGAATTATCCGAGGAAGAGGCCGACCAGTTCAGGAAAGACCTGGGGGCATTCCTTCGTTTGTATGATTTCCTGTCCCAAATCGTGCCTTACGAGGATACGGACCTTGAAAAGCGCTACGCCTTCGGAAAAATTCTGATGCCGCGTATCACAGAGGGCACCGGCTCGAGCATCCTGGAGCTGGATTCTGATGTTCGCCTGACCCATTACCGGCTACAAAAGCTCGGGGAGCAGCAACTGAAACTTGAGAGCGGGGAGCAGGTGACCCTCGCACCAGTGACCGAGGCTGGCAGCGGCAAAGCGCGCGAGGATGAGATGGCGCCGCTTTCTGAAATCGTCGAAAAAATGAACGACCTGTTCGCCGGCGGCGTGACCGAGGCGGACGCGCTGGGAACGCTCACTGCGTGGTCCGGCCATCTGCTGAAGAATGAAAAACTGGCCGACCAGGCAAAAAACAATTCGCTTGAGCAGTTTGTGCTGGGCGACTTCAAAGAGATTTTCACGGATGTGGTACTGGAATCGCAGGATGGGCACAACAAGATAGCCAACCAGTTGCTAAAGGATGAACGCATCTTCGCCGCCATGCAGGAGATGCTGGCGCAGATGGTCTACTCGGCTTTTCGGCGGGATAACGCCTCTTCGGGTAGCGGGGTGTAGCGGGTTCTTGCAAACCTGCCGGCTGTGTTGATAACGCGCTTTGCGCTACCATCCGGGCATAGGTCAATAAACAATCCACGCGCAACAAAGTGAAGACAGCATTCATCAGACCAAGATTCGTCGGCGAGCGTTTTGACGAACACTCGATACCCTTGGAGGTCTTGAAAGACTGGGCGGGTATCGAGACGCTTGTCGTCGAGACGGCCAAATGGCTCTATCGACAGGAGCACCAAGGGCGCGTGCGCGTGCCGCGTGGTTTTGCGGACGGCTTCGCACTGCATTTGTCCGCGATTGGTGAAGGCAGCGCAGTCGCCGTGCTTGACAGAACCAGTGGTGGGGACCTGTTTCCAGATGTCTATGCCGAGTGGTTTGACAAGGCGAGAGACCGTATTTTCGAGGTGATTCGAGCGGCGGCAAATGGCCTGACCACCGACGGACTGCTCCCGAATCAGCTGTTGTCCCTTTTCGATAAATTCGGCCGGTCGCTGCGCGAGTCAGAGCAAGTCGAGTTTTCTCTGGGCGACGGCGGTGTCGTCAAATACGATGCGCGCATCCGCAAGACGCTGGTCTTGAAAACGGCGTCGGAATATCGCACCGAGGAGCAGCTGCGCGGCGAGATTTCCCTGGTGGACGCCGAGCGCCTGACGCTGACACTCAAACTTTTGAATGGCCGCAAGATTTCGGGCCCCTTCCCACGGGAATTGCGCGAGCAGGCTGTTGATGCCTTGTCGAATTTCGGAGAGTCTCCCGTGCTTGTTGACTGCGTGGTTGTCCGTGACCACTCGGACAACCTGAAGCAGCTGGAGAGCATCTCCAGAATTGAGCCCCTGGACCCGCTGGATGTGCCCGCTCGCCTTGAAAGTCTGGCGCAGCTTGCCGATGGGTGGCTTGACCGGGCGGGCTTGGCGCTATCCCCGGGGGGGGGCACTTGGCTAAGCCATGCGTGGCTCAACCACTTCCCCAAAAATGCACCCCTGCCTTATCTGTACGCAACGCCAGAAGGCGGCGTTCAGGCGGAGTGGGACCTTGATTCGGTTTCGATTCAACTGGAAATCGACTTGGCGAAAAAGTCTGGCGTCCTGCTCATGTCCTCGAAGGGGACGGGTGAGCTTCAATCCGAGCGGGTTTTGAATCTGGATTCGATTGACGGTTGGAGAGCCTTGACGGCTGCCTTGGGGCAATCGGGGCAGTGACATGGCAGAGAAAGAGCATCTTCTGCTCAGGCAGGTGAATCCTGCCTGGGTGCAAAACGGGCGAATTTCCAGCCAGACCTTCACCCCGACACCAAAGGATGACCGCCTGTTGTCAGTCGACGACGGGCGCCTTGTGGAACCGGAGCAAAGTCACGCTCATTTCACCGGCACGCGTGGCCTGAAATCCATGGGAGTGGTTGCAGTGGCGAATTTGGAGGTGGCGGAGGCTGGCCTTGCCTGGCGACCCGACCCGCTGCCAGACTCGGCCACTCATGCAGTCATCGACTTTTCCCAACTGGTGTCGAACGGCCAAATCAAGGCCAAGGCATCATGGCTAGCTGAAAAGGCTCGTGCCCGGGGATGGCTGTTTCAGCCGCCGGCAGAAGAGCCAGTCTGATGGCGACAGTTTTTAAACTTCAACAAGCGTCAGGGCCAAGCCCGAGTGCGAAAATGGGGAGCAGTTTCAAACCGTTCTCCTGTGGCTCAAAAACTGATAAATTCCGTGGCTCATGAATTTTCAGACGCACGCTAGGCTTATGAATTTTCATGGTTTTTAACCCGGGTCACAGAGTCCCCCCATCACCACCAGTCTCAAACAAAAGGCCAACCTTCGGGTTGGCCTTTTGTTTGTCCGCCGCCGTGTAGCCACCATCTAGCCAAATTCAGCCATTTGGCGTGTCGCTTGCCCAACCTGAGGCCTCACCCCGCCGGCACATCCCGGCAGTGCCTGCGCCACCGCGGCTTCTACCAAGAAAGCCATCACGCTTTCCCCCTCGCCTGGCCCGGTGCGAGCATGTTTTCAATCAAGCGAATCATCGCCTCTTTGTTCTTGGCGTCAGACTCCGCCACCAGCAGCGCCAATGCAGCAAGGCCTACGTCGTTGATGATGGGCTCACCATCGTGCAGCAGTCGATCATTGCGTGCGAGAAAATCCACGAAAAGGAATGCCCCGGTACGTTTGTTGCCGTCGGAGAAGGGATGGTTTTTGATGACGAAATACAAAAGATGCGCGGCCTTGGTCTCGATGGTGGGATAGGCCGGCTCGCCAAAAACCGTCTGCTCCAAATTGCCCAAAATCCCCGCGAAGGCCTCGCCACGCTGACGCCCAAATAAATCGGTGGCCTCGCCGCGTGCCATCAAGTCGGCTTTGAGCCGGGCGATGCCGGCAAGCGCTTAATCCAGAGGGGAGCAGCACCCCGCCGGGGCTGCCGGCAGGCACGCTCAGCAACCCTTCGTCATAGCGTTGCAACCAGAGAAAGGTTTGCGTGTAACGGGCGATCACATCGACCAGCCCACGCCCCTTGGTCGGTGGTCAGTGTCTCACCTGCGGCAGCCTTCTTCACCAGTTGCAGTGCGGCTTCCAGCTCGGCGGCGTTTTGCTCGAAACGCTGGCGATTAAGGGTGTAGCCCTGCATGAGATGCTCGCGCAAAATGCGCGTGGCCCACTGGCGAAAGCGGGTGGCTTGTACCGACTTGACGCGATAGCCCACAGAGATGATTGCGTCGAGGTTGTAGTGCTCAACCTGATAGATTTTCCCGTCCGCGGCAGTATGTGCAAATTTTGCACACACTGAATCGCGCTCCAGTTCGCCCTCCGCAAAGACATTGCGGATGTGCTTGGTAATGACCGAGCGATCACGCCCAACAAGCACCGTCATTTGTTCCTGAGTCAGCCAAACCGTGTCGCCTTGAAGCCGCACCTCCACCTGTCCAGTGCCTGCTTCAAAAATGATCAGCTGCTGTTGCTCGGTCATGGTGTGATCCTCATCAAAAAATCTTGGCATCTGCCGCGCGACGTGCTTCTGAACAAAAGGGGCCAACCCCCGCTATGCAGTGATCAGCCCACGGCGGCATCATCCACCATCCAATACTTCAACTCAACGACAACGTAATCGCTGGCCAGGACAATACCGGCAGACAAACCGCGTAGCCAAAACGTAGCGGCGCCCATTCACAGCAAGGCTATGCGAGACTGGTTGCCGCCACGTTGCAACTTGGCGCGCGCTGCCCATCCCCTCTCAAAAGATCATTCGAACCTTTCCGCCAGGCTTGCGTCTAAGGCCTTTTACTTTTTGCGCCGCTTGCTGGCAAGGCATTGAAAACATGCTCATTCACCGCCACCCACCGCCTCATTTCGCGCAGGATCCGATCGAGACTGCGGGGCTTGATGACCTGCGGGCTGCCTTTTATGCCCCCTCGCCGCACCCCTCTTCCCACGTTTATCGCGCTGCGGTGATGTATCTGCCGGTCAATCCAGGCAATCTGCATGGCCTCGCGCTGTATCTCACGCGCGATCCCCAGACACAAAAGATGTGGGAAGTCGCGCGCCGCCTGGGTGATGCTGCCCGGCACCTGGGTCACCTGCGGCGTTTTGCTGATGACCCCTGCCATGCCGATCGTCTGATCCATACGCTCAATCGACACAGCGAGCGGCTCACCCGCATTGCCCAGTTAAAAGCGGTGGATCAACTTCGCCGCCACGCTGCTGCGCGCCAGCATCCTTTCGATTCGCAAGGGGTGCTGTATTTCACAACACTCACCGACCCCTTGCATGTGGCGAAAACGATGCTTGAGCCTAGTTGGGCAAGGATGATGGAGGGGAAATTCGGGGCTCGCGCGGGCTATTACCTGCGGGCCAGTCTGGCTTCTTTATCGGTGCGCTCGATTAAGGATCTCTTGGCGCTCAACCGATCGCTGGGGCCGGGTGCGCCGGAGGAATCCCCCTTGCGTCACATCAGCGCGCATCTTGGCCAAGACGCTGCGCAGCTTCCTTGAAAACCTGCAGAGATTGAGATGGGATTGGGCTCATCAGCACCTGCGTGATCTGCGCGCAGGCAAGCCCATGGCGCGCGCCATCGAAAACGAGGCAACCGGGAAGCCCTCGGCCTTGAATGTGTTAAAGCACTGGGTGGAGCTACGCGGTGTGGCAGCATCAATACGCGCGGCCGAGGCAGAACAAGCCTTGCACAGGCTCTCGCAACAAAAACAGCAACTAAGCGACACGCACGCGAGGCTTCTGATGCACATCGCGCCGTTGGAGATTGAGGCGCAAAATACGGCATGATTGGTCCTCGACTCAATCGACACGATGACACCTTGGCCGCGACGCATGACAGCACACCCGTTTCACTAAGCGATGCCTTCTGGTTCTGGCTGAAACTCGGTTTCATCAGTTTCGGTGGGCCTGCGGGGCAGATTGCAATCATGCATCGCGAGCTGGTGGAAAAACGCAGCTGGATTTCCGAGCAGGCTTTTTTGCATGCGCTCAATTACTGCATGCTGCTGCCCGGGCCGGAAGCGCAGCAGCTCGCCACCTACATCGGCCTGCGCTTGCATCGCACCGCGGGCGGGCTGATGGCCGGGCTTCTGTTCATTTTGCCCTCGCTCATCATGCTGATGGCGCTCTCCTGGGTGTATCTGGCGTGGGGGCATTGGCCGCTTGTGAAAAGCATCCTGTGGGCGATCAAGCCGGTGGTGGTGGCGATCGTGGTGCAGGCGATTTTTCGGATCGGTGCGCGCACTTTGAGGCGCCCTGTGCTGTGGGGCATCGCGCTGGCGGCGTTCATCGGCATCACCTGGGCGAAGCTGCCGTTTCCGCTGATTCTTTTGCTGGCAGCGGGAGCGGGCTGGCTGAGTGCGCGGGGGGCGGGCCAGCTTGCAGATACAACGGAAAAGACGGCCACACCAAGCGATGAAACGCGCCTTCGCAGCAGCCGATCACAGGCCCTTCGCGTCCTCATCGTTGGCGCCGTGTTGTGGGCGCTGCCGATGCTCTTGCTGGCCACGCTGCTGGGGCACGCCCACCTCTTCACACAGATGGCGTGGTTTTTCACCAAGTCGGCGCTCGTCACCTTCGGCGGTGCATATGCGGTGTTGCCTTATGTGCAACAAGCGGCCGTCGGGCAATACGGCTGGCTCACGGGCGCGCAGATGATCGATGGCCTCGCGCTGGGCGAAACCACGCCCGGGCCGCTCATCATGGTGGTGGCTTTTGTCGGCTTTGTGGGCGGCCACACGCTGGCGCCTTTCGGTGCGGAACACGCCCTGGCCGCGGCGATCGGCGCTGCGCTGGTGGTCACGTATTTCACCTTTTTGCCATCCTTCATTTTTATCTTCGCGGGTGCGCCGATGGTGGAAGCCTCGCACCGCCAGCCTGCGCTGGCGGCACCGCTTGCCGGCATCACCGCGGCTGTGGTGGGGGTGATCGGGCATCTTGCGCTGGTGTTCGGCGCGCAGGTGTTTCTGCCGCAAGGCGCCGGCCCGGATTGGGCGGCGGCCTGCGTATTTGTGCTCGCTTTGTCAGCGCTGATCCCTGCACGCCGCGGCGTGGTGGAGGTGATCGCACTGGCCGCCCTGGCCGGCGCGCTCATGGGCTGGGCGCAGGGCTGACACCGCAGCCCCTGCGGGTGACGTTCAGCCCATGCCAAATGCATCCTGATATTGGCGTTTCGTCTTATTGACACACCGCAACATGCCCCCCACAATCGACGCCGCTTTTTGGTTCGCTTTTCTGGTCTCATTTCCCCAACCGTCTCGCTGGAGTCTGATCGATGAAGATGCAGGTCAAAGGTCTCACCGTTGCAATGCTCGCCGCGCTCGCCCTCATGGCCTGCGGCAAAAAAGAAGAACCCAAACAAGCCGCACCTGCCACGCCGGCCGCTCCGCCTGAAGTGGTGGTGAAGCTCGGTCATGTGGCGCCGCTTACCGGCCCGCAGGGCCACCTGGGCAAGGACAATGAAAACGGCGCCCGTCTGGCAGTGGAAGAACTGAACGCCAAGGGCCTTGAGATCGGCGGCGCGAAGGTGAAATTCGAGCTGCTCTCCGAAGACGATCAGGCTGACCCCAAGCAAGGCACGGTCGTCGCGCAAAAGCTTGTGGATGCGAAGGTGAATGGCGTCATCGGGCACCTCAATTCCGGCACCACCATCCCGGCTTCCAAGCTGTATTCCGATGCCGGCATCCCGCAGATTTCCGGCTCGGCCACCAACCCCAAATACACCGACCAAGGCTTCAAGACAGCGTTTCGCGTGATGGCCAATGATGTGCAGCAAGGCAAGGTGTTGGGTGAGTTTGCCACCGGCAATCTGAAAGCGAAGAAGATCGCCATCATCGACGACCGCACCGCCTATGGCCAAGGCTTGGCGGATGAATTTGAAAAGGCGGTGAAGGCCTCCGGCGGCGAGATCGTGGCGCGTGAATTCACCAATGACAAAGCCACCGACTTCGCCGCGATTCTCACCAAGATCAAAGGCAAGAAACCCGAGGTGGTGTTCTACGGCGGCATGGACGCCCAAGGCGGCCCGATGGCCAAGCAACTGAAGACGCTCGGCATCAAGGCGAAATTCCTGGGCGGCGATGGTATGTGCACCCCGGAATTCATCAAGCTCGCCGGGGATGCCGCAGCCGACAGCCAATACTGCTCGCTGCCCGGCATGCCGCTTGACAAGCTCGCGGGCGGCGCGGCTTTCAAGGAAAAATTCGTCAAGCGTTTCGGTGGCGAGATTCAGCTCTATGCGCCTTATGTGTATGACGCGGTGATGGTGATGGCTGATGCCATGAAGCGCGCCAATTCCGTCGAGCCCGCCAAGTATCTGCCGGAAGTGGGCAAGACCGATTATGAAGGCGTCACCGCCAAGATTGGCTTTGACGAAAAGGGCGACCTGAAGGGCGGCGCGATTTCGCTCTATCAGGTGAAAGAAGCCAAGTGGGCGTATCTGGAAACCCTGGGTGGCGCGCCTGCCGCTGCGCCGGCTGCTGCCGCGCCCGCGCCTGCTGTTGCACCCGCTGAGAAGAAGTAATCGGCAGCGAAAAACGGCACCAAAAGGTGCCGTTTTTCGCAACACGCGGGTCACCACCCGTAGGGTGGGTCACTTCGTGACCCACGCGTTCGTGGCTCGTAGTGACAATGCGTGAATAACGCGTTCCGACCCCACCCGCGGTTTCGCGCCACCGGCACCCATGGAAATCTTCCTCCAGCAGATCATCAACGGGCTCACCCTCGGCAGCATCTATGCGCTTGTCGCCCTGGGCTACACCATGGTCTATGGCATCCTGGGGCTCATTAATTTTGCCCACGGCGAAGTGGTGATGGTGGGCGCACTGGTCGCGCTCTCGGTGGTCAAGGCGCTGATGGCCAGCGCCCTGCCCGCGCCCATCATTCTCATGCTGGGCACGCTGGCCGCGATTGTGGTGTGCATGCTGCTAGGCGGCACCATCGAGCGCGTGGCGTATCGACCACTGCGCCATGCCCCGCGCTTAGCGCCGCTCATCACAGCGATTGGCGTCTCGATCTTGCTGCAGCAGCTTGCGATGCTGTTCTGGGGCCGCAATTACCACGCCTTCCCGCCGCTGGTGCCCGCCACGCCGCACAGCGTGATGGGTGCCTCCATCACCGATGTGCAGCTGGTGATCATGCTGCTCGCCGCGCTCATCATGGCCGCGCTCACGCTGCTGATTCATCGCACCCGCTTGGGCCGCGCCATGCGCGCCACCGCTGAAAACCCGGCCATCGCGCAACTGATGGGCGTGGACACCCACCGCGTGATCGCGCTCACCTTTGTTCTGGGCTCGGCGCTGGCCGCCATTGCCGGGGTGATGGTGAGCATGAATTACGGCATCGCGCATTACCACATGGGCTTCATGCTGGGGCTGAAAGCCTTCACCGCCGCGGTGTTAGGCGGCATTGGCAATCTCCCCGGCGCGATGTTGGGCGGGCTTCTGCTGGGCCTGATCGAAGCCCTGGGCGCGGGGTATATTGGGGAGCTCACCGGCGGCTTTTTGGGCTCGCATTATCAAGATGTGTTCGCCTTTTGCGTGCTGATCCTGGTGCTGGTGTTTCGCCCCTCGGGCCTGATGGGCGAAAAGGTCTCGGAGCGCGCATGAATTCAAAACTGCGCAGCATGATCGGCATGACACTGGTGGCCATCGCGCTCGCGGTGCTGCCTTTTGTGGTGGGCAGCGGCTTGAGCAACACTTGGGTGCGGGTGATCGATTTCGCCTTGCTGTATGTGATGCTGGCGCTCGGCCTTAATATCGTGGTGGGTATGGCGGGCTTACTCGATCTGGGATACATCGCGTTTTATGCCGTGGGCGCCTATCTCTACGCGCTCTTGGCTTCGCCGCATTTCGGGCTGCATTGGCCGGTGTGGGTGATTCTGCCGCTGGGCGCGCTGGTGGCGGCGCTCTTCGGCGTGCTGCTGGGCGCGCCGACGCTTAAGCTGCGCGGCGATTACCTGGCGATCGTCACCTTAGGCTTTGGCGAGATCGTGCGCATTTTCATGAATAACCTCAATGCGCCGGTGAATATCACCAACGGCCCGCAAGGTATCGCCGGCATCGACCCGCTGGCCATCGGCCCCCTCTCGCTCGGCAAGCCGATCACGCTGATGGGGTTTTCCATTCCGTCGGTGCATCTTTTTTATTACGTTTTTTTGCTGCTGACGATCGCCATTATTTTCATCTCAATGCGCCTGGAAAACTCGCGCATCGGCCGCGCCTGGGTGGCGATTCGCGAAGATGAAATCGCCGCCCGCGCCTGCGGCATCAACACCCGCAATGTGAAGCTGCTCGCCTTTGCCATGGGCGCGAGTTTCGGCGGCGTGGCGGGCGGGCTCTTTGCCAGCTTTCAGCAATTCGTGAGCCCGGAGAGTTTCGGTTTGCTCGAATCGGTGATGGTGTTGTGCATGGTGGTGCTCGGCGGCATGGGCCATATCCCTGGTGTGGTGCTGGGCGCTGTGTTGCTGGCGATCTTGCCCGAAGTGCTGCGCCATGTGGCCGCGCCTGCCCAGCATGCGCTATTCGGCAAAATCCTCATCGACCCCGAATCCTTACGCATGCTGCTGTTTGGCTTGGCGCTGGTGCTGGTGATGCTCTATCGCCCGGCCGGGCTGTGGCCCTCAGGCCGGCGCAAGCGTGAATTCGACGAGGCGGCAGGATGAGTGAGCCGCTGCTCGATGCCCGCGATATTGCCAAGCGCTTTGGCGGCGTGCAGGCCTTGAAGGGCGTGTCGCTTGCCATTCAAAAAGGTGAAATCTGTGGCCTCATCGGCCCCAATGGCGCCGGCAAGACGACCTTCTTTAATGTGCTCACCGGGCTTTACAGCGCAGATGCTGGCGAAGTGCGCTTTGCCGGCCAGCCGCTTGATTTGGGGCAGCCGCACCATGTCAGCCGCGCGGGCATCGCGCGCACGTTCCAAAATATCCGGCTCTTCGCCAACATGAGCGCGCTGGAAAACGTGATGGTCGGCCGCCATGTGCGCACCCGCACCGGGGTGTGGGGCGCCGTGTTTCGCACCCGCGCCGCCCGAAACGAAGAAGCCTCCATCGCCCGCCGCGCCCGGCAGTTGCTCGGCTATGTCGGCATCGATGAGCGCGCCGATGAGCTTGCCAAAAATTTATCCTACGGCGACCAGCGGCGGCTTGAAATCGCTCGCGCACTCGCCACCGAGCCCACACTGCTCGCGCTGGACGAGCCCGCCGCCGGCATGAATGCCACCGAAACCGCGGGGCTACGCACCCTCATCGAAAAGCTGCGCGCCGATGGGCTCACTGTGCTGTTGATCGAGCATGATGTGAAGCTCGTGATGGGGCTGTGCGATCGCGTGGCAGTGCTCGATTACGGCGAAAAAATCGCCGAAGGCGTGCCAGCAGCAGTGCAGCAAGACCCGCGTGTGATCGAAGCGTATCTGGGAGTAGGCGTCGATGGCTGAAGCGAACACCTTGCTCGAGGTGCGCGATCTCAATGTGCATTACGGCGGCATTCACGCCGTGAAGCAGGTGAGCTTCACCATCCAAAAAGGCGAGATGGTGTGCTTGATCGGCGCCAATGGCGCGGGCAAAACCAGCACCTTGAAAGCCCTCGCCCGCATGCTGCCTGCCCGCGGCGAGATTCACTATGCCGGCAAAAATATCGCCGCCGCCCCGCCCCACACACTGATCACCCAGGGCCTCGCCCTGGTGCCCGAGGGCCGCGGCGTCTTCGCCCGCATGAGCATCGAAGAAAACCTCCTCATGGGGGCCCATGTGCGCCATGACAAAAGCATCGCAGGTGACCTCGATCGCATTTACACCCAGCTGCCGCGCTTAAAAGAACGCCGCCACCAACTCGCCGGCACCCTCTCGGGTGGCGAGCAGCAAATGCTGGCAATCGGCCGCGCACTCATGAGCCGGCCCACGCTGCTGCTCCTCGACGAACCCTCAATGGGGCTTGCGCCCATCATGGTGGCCAAGGTGTTCGAGCTGATCCGCGACATCGCATCGCAAGGCGTCACGATTCTGCTCGTCGAACAAAACGCACGACTGGCACTCTCGGTGTGCGCGCGAGGCTATGTGATGGAATCCGGGCAGATCGCACTGCAAGACACCGCGTCGGCGCTGCTGGCGGATGCGGGGGTGCAGCGGGCGTATTTGGGCGGGTAGGTCAGAGCAAGCAAGGTCGATTTACACGAGGCAGGATGCACCTGCTTTTATGCCTACACGGCTAGGGAGCGCTCAGACCTTACAATCAAGAAGCTGTGTATGCTCGGCTTGAACACAACGACTGAATTTTAAAGAATTGCCGAAACAATTTTTCTGCTGTGATTGCAGCCTCAACTCCTGGACGGATTTTCCCTCTGTATCGCTTCACATCAATTCGACCCATGGAATCCGTACTCGCGCATGTTGGCCCAGATGGGGAGCACCTTCTTGTTGAGCACCTTCAGAAGGTGGGACAGATTAGTGCAAGCCTGGCGTCAAAATTTAACTCCGGGGGATGGGGTGAGCTTGCGGGGGTTTGGCACGATCTTGGCAAGTTTCGTCCGGGATTCCAGCGTTACATTCGCGAATCTCGCGACAACAACGCACACATCGAGGGCCGGGTGGCGGGGCGAGACAAGACTCATTCAGCAGCTGGAGCACTATGGGCCATTCAATCACTCGAAAAAAAATTCGGCGCTAAAGGAGCATTGGCAGGGAGGGTGTTTGCCTACCTAATTGCGAGCCATCATGCTGGACTTTACGACTGGGATGGCGGTCTTGCACCGCGACTGGCCGGAGACGACAGCAAGACAGAGCTCGCCGAGGCATTGGCCGCCAATCCACCTGAGGAGGTTCTTGCGCTGGGTGAATTCAATCCGAGTCTTTCCGGCATTCCGGGCGGTGCGGCAGGCTTCGCGCTTTGGGTGCGCATGTTGTTTTCCTGCTTGGTCGATGCGGATTTTCTTGATACCGAGGCTTTTTTTGATGTCGATAAATCTGCGACAAGGGCCTGCTTCCCATCGATCGCAGAAATGCGGCTCGCATGCGAAGACCATCTCGCTGACTTGGTGGCCCGGGCTGTTCCAACCAAGGTCAATGCCCTGCGGGCCGAGATTCTTCAGGCCTGTGAGACCGCCGCGGAAATGTCGCCCGGTTTTTTTAGTTTGACCGTCCCTACGGGCGGCGGAAAAACTCTCTCCAGCCTCGCTTTTGCTTTGCATCACGCGGATCTCCATGCAAAGCGGCGAGTTATCTACGCGATTCCCTACACCAGCATCATCGAGCAAACCGCCGACGTGTTCCGTGAGGTGTTCAAAGGGTTAGGGAGTGAGGTTGTTGTTGAGCACCACAGTCAGGCAGAAAGCGAGGAGCGGGAAGAGACCGCTGCAGCAAGACTTGCCTGCGAAAATTGGGATGCGCCGCTTGTCGTCACAACCAATGTTCAGTTATTCGAATCCCTGTTTGCTGCCAGGACTTCCCGCTGTCGCAAGCTCCACAATCTTGTCGATAGCGTGATCGTGCTGGATGAAGCGCAACAACTGCCTGCGCAATTCCTGCAGCCAGTGCTAGATGCACTCAACTTGCTCGTCAAACACTATCGGGTCAGCGTGGTGCTTTGCACTGCGACTCAGCCGGCACTTTCGACGGTGGAGTATTTTGATGCCACCCGGAATCTTCGCGGACTGGACAATGTGCGCGAGATCGTACCCGACGCGGTGATGCTCCACACCCAACTTAAGCGGGTGCAAGTGAGTTTGCCCGCAAGCTGGCAGACGCGTACATCATGGGAAGAGGTCGCAGATCAACTCAGCCGCGAGCCCTGTGTACTTGCGATTGTGTCCTCGCGACGCATTGCGCGTGAGCTGCATCAAATGATGCCAGCCGGAACATTGCATCTCTCGGCCCAGATGTGCGGCGCACATCGTGCTGATGTGATTCGTTCTATCAAGGCAAGGCTGAAGGCGCGGGCCGAGGGTTTGGATGTCGAACCGCTCAGAGTCGTCAGCACGCAACTTGTGGAGGCCGGCGTCGATATTGATTTCCCCGTGGTGTGGCGTGCGCTCGCTGGATTGGATTCGATCGCCCAGGCGGCCGGTCGCTGTAATCGCGAGGGTCGACTGCCACACGGTGGCCGTCTGGTGGTTTTTGTGCCGCCCGAAGCCCCCCCTCCAGGATGGCTACGAAAAGCTGCGGATGCCTGCGTCAGTACGCTTCATGGTGCAAGCGAGGATCCACTGTCGCCACATTTGTTCGAGCGCTACTTTCGCAAGCTCTATTACAACACTGACCTTGATGCTCACCAGATCTGCGCCAAACTCGCGGTCGATACTGCAACTCTTGGCGTTGAATTTCGGTCGGCTGCCGAGGCGTTCAAGTTGATAGAGGATGAAGATCGGGCGACGGTCGTGGTACGGTACGGCCAAAGTCAGGGCATCGACATGTTGATCGCTACCCTGCTGCGGGATGGGCCTCAGCGATGGCTGATGCGCAAGCTCCAGCGATACATGATCGACATTCCTCGTAGAACTGCCGACGCCCTTGTAGGCCGCGGGCTCGTGCTTGCCTCTCCGGGACTTTACATTCAGCAAGCAGAGTCCCTCTACCGGGATAATGTTGGCTTTGTAACGGATGAGGCGCCGTTCAATCCTGCGGCGAATGTTTTTTGAAAGCTCCTGAAGCCATGCTCGATTTTTGTCTTGAAGTAAGTGGCCCCTTCGCGTGTTTTACCCGACCTGAAATGAAGGTCGAACGGGTGTCTTATGAGGTCATCACGCCGTCGGCTGCGCGATCCGTATTCGAAGCTATTTTGTGGAAGAACGCGATTCGTTGGCGCATTCATCGAATCGAAGTATTGAAGCCGGTGCGTTGGATGAACCTTCGGCGAAATGAGCTCGGGTCGGTTATTTCCGTTCGCAATGTGCAGCAGGCGATGGCGGGAGGTGGTGATTCGCTGGGGCTTTTTATCGAGGATGACAGACAGCAGCGTGCCGGTCTTTTTTTGCGCGATGTGGCCTATCGGCTCCATGCGAGGATGGATTTAGTGGCCGAAGAAGCGCAGTCCAACCCGGCCAAATACGTTGAAATGTTTTCCAGGCGCGCTCGCAAGGGACAGTGCGTTAATCAGCCTTACCTCGGTTGTCGTGAATTCGCTGCGCAGTTCAGGTTGGTTGAAAATCAAGCCGGGGAGCGACAGCCGATTCAGGAAACCCGTTCCTTGGGATGGATGCTGCATGACTTTGATTTCACCAACCCAGCGGGTCCTGTACCGCGATTCTTCAACGCCCAGATGGTGTCGGGTACGGTAGAGATCCCGCCCATATCGGAGTTGCGCGCATGATTCTGCAAGCGCTCGAAGCCTATTATCAGCGCAAGTGCGCCGACCCGGATCCCGCGCAGCATCTCCCAGCGTTCGGCCTGGAACGCAAGGAGATTCCCTACATTTTGGAGATCAACCAAGCAGGCTGTCTCGTGCGGATCCGCGACACCCAGGAGGCTGTGGGTAAGAAAAAAATTGCTCAGTCTTTTCTGGTTCCGCAGGGTGCGAAGAAAGCATCTGGCGTGAGTGCCAATTTGCTGTGGGACACAGTCGAGTATGTATTGGGTATTGATACGAGGGGCAAGCCCGAGCGCGTGGTCGAGCAGCATACTGCATTCATCGCACGGATAAATGCATTGCCTGATGGCGCGCGCAATGACATCGGCGTTCAAGCGGTGCTCAGTTTTCTGGCGAATGACCCAAAGGCTCAGTGCGCCGTCGAAGCGGTATGGCTGGACATGGTCGAAAACAATCCGGTTGTCAGCTTCGCCCTGAGCGACGACGCCGGGCTCGTTTGCCAGCGGCCGGCCGTCATTTCCGCGTTCGCGGGCTTGGCTGAAGAAGCCGAACAAAGCAGCGGTATGTGTCTTGTGACCGGTCGCGAGGCGCCCATCGAACGGCTCCACGCCGCAATCAAGAACGTTTGGGGTGCGCAAACCTCAGGGGCGAATATCGTTTCATTCAACAAACGGGCTTTCGAGTCCTACGGAAAAACGGAGCGACAGGGAGAGAATGCCCCGGTGAGCAAGGCCGCATCATTTGCTTACACTACGGCGCTCAATCACCTGCTACATAAAAACTCCCCCCAGCGGCTTCAGGTCGGTGATGCATCGACCGTTTTTTGGGCAGACAGCCCCAGCGAGCTTGAGACTTCGCTGGTGGATATTTTCGGCGAACCTACCAAGGATGACCCTGACCGGAATGTACGCGCCGTGAAGGCTCTGTATCAGTCGGTGCATCTCGGCCAAATGCCTGTCAGTGAAGGAAACAACCGCTTCCACGTTTTAGGGCTTGCACCGAATGCGGCTCGCATCAGTATCCGTTTTTATCATTGCTTGCCGCTTGTGGAGTTAGGTGAAAGAGTCCTTGCGCATTTCGAAGACATTAACGTTATCCGCGGGAAAAATGATCCGGAATATCCATCCATATTTCGGCTGCTGACGTCAGTGGCGGTACAGGGCAAGGCGGACAATATCCCACCCAATCTTGGTGGTGGCGTGATGGACGCCATTCTGGCTGGGCCGGGCGCCACCTATCCAAGCCTTTGGTTGAATGCCGCGGTGAATCGTTGTCGCTCCGAGCATGTGGTGCCCTACCTGCGTGCAGCCATCATCAAGGCCTGTCTAAACCGCCAGATTCGACGTCATCCTGACCATCACGAAAAGGAGTTTCAACCCATGCTCGACCTTGCCAATGCCAACGTGGCGTACCGGCTGGGCCGGCTATTTGCCGCGCTTGAAAAAATTCAGGAAGAAGCGAGCCCCGGGCTCAATGCCACTATTCGAGATCGTTATTACGGCGCGGCATCCAGCACGCCGGTGGCAGTGTTCACCACTTTGCTTCGTCTAAAAAATGCCCATTTGAAAAAGCTGCCGACTGGACGAGCGGTCTGGTTCGAAAAGATGCTGGGCGATGTGCTTGATGAGGTGTGCGACTTTCCTGCGCATCTCCCGCTTGCGGATCAGGGGCGCTTCGCCTTGGGGTATTACCACCAGCGACAAGCCTTTTTCCAAAAAAACCAAACAACAGAAAAAACCTCGGAAGGAAATTGATGATGGCGCTCAACAATCGCTACGACTTCGTGCTGGTGTTCGATGTCCGTGACGGAAACCCGAATGGCGATCCGGATGCTGGTAATTTGCCGCGACAGGACGCGGAGTCGGGGCACGGACTTGTCACGGATGTATCACTGAAACGGAAAGTCCGGAATTTCGTGGGTTTGGTCAAAGGGGAGGTGCCACCCTTCGAAATTTACGTGAAGGAAAAATCGGTTCTGAACACATCCCACGAGCGCGCATATGTCGCAGTGGGTGCAGAGGATGAGCTAAAAGGCGAAGGTAAAAAGCGTAAAGGCGGTGGCGATACAGTTGAACAAGCGCGCAAGTGGATGTGTGCGAATTTCTACGATGTACGAACCTTTGGGGCCGTCATGTCGCTGGGCGTTAATTGCGGCCAGGTTCGGGGGCCGGTGCAGCTCACCTTCGCTCGTTCGGTCGCGCCCATCGTCGCACTTGAACACACCATCACCCGAATGGCTGTTGCCACTGAGGCAGAAGCCGAGAAACAGGCCGGTGACAACCGAACTATGGGGAGGAAGCACACGGTTCCCTATGGCGTGTATGTCGCTCATGGTTTCGTATCAGCCTTCCTCGCAAAGCAAACCGGCTTTGGGGAGGAAGATCTTGAGTTGCTGTGGCAGTCCCTGGAGCAGATGTTCGAACATGACCGGTCGGCCGCGCGAGGTGAAATGGCTACGCGCGGTCTTTATGTCTTCAAGCATGAATCGGAATTAGGAAATGCACACGCGCATGAGCTTTTTGAACGCGTTGAGATTCAGCCGCGAGAAGGGGTAGCCGTGCCGCGCAGTTTCATAGATTACAGTGTGAACGTTCGGGAGGAAGGTCTGCCCCAGGGTGTATCCCTGATTCGACGGGTGGGGTGAGGTCTATCTTCCCCGCCAAAACCCCGGCCTGCGTCGATGATGCGCGATGGCAACCACCTCGATTTCATCCTCGCGGGCCCGGTAAATCACCGAGAACGGAAAGCGCCTCACATTCAGCAAACGCAAGTTTTTTCCCGGCTTGGAGATGGGGCGACCGACTGCCGGGTTGTCCTGTATTAGCGCGAGCGACTCTTCAAATTTATTGAGGAAAGCCTCGGCGATGAGCGTGCCCGCCACATTGCGATAGTGATCGGCCGAGCGCCTCAGTTCGTTCTCGGCGGCTTGAAGCAGTGTTAATTTCGGCCCGCTCATTTGCGCAAGCCGGCGCGAATGTCTTTCAGCACTGATTCGAGCGCAACAGTCTGCGCTTCGCCGCGATCGAGCGCGTCCAGCCGTGCTTCGGCCACTGCGATCCATTCATTCAGGATCTCGTCTTCTTCATCCAGGCTGGCCAGCAGCCGCTCGGCCAGCCTGGATGAAGA
>JBEAUN010000009.1:0-5312 GCA_041161415.1 Pseudomonadota bacterium
GTGCCAAAACAGGGGAGGGCATCGGTGCGCTGCGGGCCGCTTTGGGGGAAATCGCGAAATCCTTCAACGCCCGAGTGCAAAGCGCGGCCTCAAGCAGCGCTTGCGAGCCCATCGCGCCTTCCCTCGAGCCTGGTGCCCACACTCATTTTCAACAGGATTAATCACGCCAATATGACCTTCATCAAGCGGATACTCATGTCCCTCAACGACCCTCGCTGGGGCGGTGGCGGCGGCAATAGTAATCGTGGTGGCCGCGGTGGTGGCGACGGCCCGCCAGATTTGGAAGAACTCTGGCGGGATTTTAATCGCCGCTTGTCTGGCCTTTTCGGTAAGCGCGGTGGCGGCGAGCCGCCCGCCGGCGGCACCCCGCCTTCGCCGCTCGGTGGCCCCAATCTGGGTGGCGGACTGGGAGTGCTGCTCGGGCTGGTGGTGGTGCTTTGGCTGGCGAGCGGCTTTTATATAGTCGATGCCTCGCAGCGCGGCGTGGTGTTGCAGTTTGGCCGCTTCACAGAAACCACCGAGCCCGGCCTGCGCTGGCGTCTGCCCTATCCCATTCAATCGCATGAGGTGGTCAATCTCACCGGGGTGCGCACCATTGAAGTGGGCTACCGCGGCTCGGAAAAAAACAAGCTGCTCAAGGAATCCTTGATGCTCACCGATGATGAAAACATCGTGAATATCCAGTTCGCGGTGCAATACATCCTCAAAGATCCGCAGGCTTATCTCTTTAAAAATCGCTCGCCGGAAGACGCCGTGATGCAAGCCGCCGAAACCGCGATGCGCGAGATCGTCGGCAAGAGCAAGATGGATTTCGTGCTCTATGAGGGCCGCGAGCAGGTGGCCGTACGCGCCGCCCAGATCATGCAGCAGATTCTCGATCGCTATGACACCGGCATCTCGGTCAGCAAAGTGACCTTGCAGAACGTTCAGCCGCCCGAGCAAGTGCAGGCGGCGTTTGATGATGCGGTGAAAGCCGGCCAGGACCGCGAGCGCCAGAAAAACGAAGGCCAGGCCTACGCCAATGACGTCATTCCCAAGGCCCGCGGCACTGCTTCGCGCCTCAAGGAAGAAGCCGATGGCTACAAAGCCCGCGTGATCGCACAAGCCGAGGGGGATGCCAGCCGCTTCAAGCAGGTGGTCACCGAATATGCCAAGGCCCCTGAGGTTACCCGCCAGCGGATGTATCTCGACACCATGCAGCAGATTCTGTCCAACAACAACAAGGTGCTGCTCGATGCCAAATCTGGTGGCAATCTTTTGTATCTACCGCTCGATAAGCTCATGCAAGCCGCCGGTGCGCTGCCGCCGGGTGCGGCCCCTGCGTCGAACGCTGTGACGATCACCGAAATCGCTGCGCCGCCCAAGCCCGCCTCGGGCGAGCCAGCCGCAGCCAACCGCGAGGCCGATGCGCGTGGCCGCGATCTTGTGCGCAGCCGTGAAAGAGGAGAACGCTGATGCGCGATAAACTCATGCCGCTTTTGGTCGGGGTGTTCCTCGCCATCATCGCCTTTGGCATGTCGGCTTTCACAGTCGATCAGCGCCAATATGCCATTGTCTTCCAGCTGGGCGAAATCAAAGGTGTGGTGAGCGAGCCCGGCTTGAATTTCAAATGGCCGATGATTCAAAACGTGCGCTATTTCGATAAGCGCATCCTCACCCTCGACACCCCCGAGCCCGAGCGCTTCATCACCTCGGAAAAGAAAAACGTGCTGGTCGATCTTTTCGTCAAATGGCGCATTATCGATGTGAAACAGTATTACATCTCGGTGGGCGGCGACGAGGCCCGCGCCAAAACACGCCTTGAGCAAACCGTCAATGCCGGTCTGCGCGAAGAATTCGGCAAGCGCACGGTGCATGAGGTGGTGTCCGGCGAGCGCGAGAAAATCATGGAAGATATGCGCAGTAAGGCCGACCAGGACGCCCGGAAGATCGGCGTGCAGATTGTCGACGTGCGCCTAAAGCGCGTCGATCTGCCCACCGAAGTGAGCGAATCGGTCTATCGCCGCATGGAAGCCGAGCGTAAGCGTGTGGCCAATGAGCTGCGCTCCGAGGGCTCTGCTGAAGCCGAGAAAATTCGCGCCGATGCCGAAAAGCAGCGTGAGATCATCGTCGCGGAAGCCTATCGCGACGCCCAGCGCATCAAGGGTGAGGGCGATGCCAAGGCTGCGGGCATCTATGCCGGCGCCTTCTCGCAAAACCCAGAGTTTTACGCCTTCTATCGCAGCCTGGAAGCCTATCGCGCCGCCTTTAAAAAGGGCGATGTGATGGTGCTCGAGCCCAATGCCGAGTTCTTCAAATACATGAAGGGCGCGGGCGGGGCGGCCAAGCCGGCAGCCAAGTAGCCCGATACTGCGAGACCGATCATCATGCTGCGCTGGCTGTTGCCTGAATCCATCGAAGACATGTTGCCCCATGAGGCAGCGCACATCGAGCGGCTGCGTCGCACGTTGCTCGATTTCTATCTGGGTTTTGGTTACCAACTCGTGCAGCCGCCGCTGCTGGAATTCCTGGAGTCGCTCAATACCAGCGGCACGCAGGATCTTGATCTGCGCACCTTCAAGTTGGTCGATCAGCTCTCGGGCCGCATGATGGGCGTGCGCGCCGACATCACGCCGCAAGTCGCCCGCATCGATGCGCATTTGCTCAATCGCAAGGGCGTGGCCCGACTGTGTTATTGCGCGAGTGTACTGCACACCTTGCCCGGCTCGCTGACCGCCACCCGCGAGCCCTTGCAGATCGGCGCCGAGCTCTACGGCCACGCCGGGCTTGAGGCCGATGTGGAAGTGATTCGCCTGATGGCAGAGAGCCTTGTCGCAGTGGGCGCGCCGGCGCAGCGAATCGACTTGGGCCATGTCGGCATTTTCCGGGCGCTGATTGCCGATGTCGGGCTCTCCGCGGCAGAAGAAGAGCGGCTTTTTGATTTGCTGCAAGCCAAGGACAAACCGGCGCTTCAGCAGGAGGCCGCGCCGCTGCCCCCCGCGGTGCGGGAGAGCCTCAATGCCTTGTGCGATCTTTACGGCGATGAGCGTGTGCTCGATGAAGCGGCACGCCGTTTGCCCTCCCTGCCGGAGATTACCCA
Organism: Pseudomonadota bacterium; assembly: GCA_041161415.1. GTDB lineage: Bacteria > Pseudomonadota > Gammaproteobacteria > Burkholderiales > Rhodocyclaceae > JBEAUN01. The sequence goes on from JBEAUN010000009.1 coordinate 3,080, forward strand.
GGCGCTCGCCGACCTGCGCCAGGTGGGCCGTGCGCTGCCGGATGTGCCGGTGAGCTTCGATCTATCGGATCTGCGCGGGTATCACTATCACAGCGGCGTGGTGTTCGCGGCTTGGTGCGATCAGCACCCGGCGGCGCTGGCCTTGGGCGGGCGCTATGACAATATCGGCCGCGTGTTTGGCCGCGCACGCCCGGCGACCGGCTTCTCGCTCGATCTGCGCGAAGTGGCGCGCATCGCCCCGCGGCGAGATGAAAAAGGCACAGTGCTGGCCCCGGCGCTCGAAGACGCGTCACTCAAAGCCGCGATCAGCGCACTGCGCGCACAGGGTGAAGTCGTCATGATCGCACTGCCCGGTCACGAGGGCAGCTGGCAAGAGGCGGGCTGCGACAGGCAGCTGATTCAAACCCATCAAGGCTGGGAGGTCGCGGCGCTCTAGCTGCGCATTCCCGCCGGGTGCTCTGAAGATCGAGCACCCACCCGAACAGATTCAAGCAACTCGGCAAATATTCCCGAGCCGTAACGGAGCGTAGTGACATGGCAAAAAATGTAGTGGTCGTTGGCACCCAGTGGGGCGATGAAGGCAAAGGCAAGATCGTCGATTGGCTGACTGATCATGCCCAAGGCGTGGTGCGCTTCCAGGGCGGCCATAACGCCGGCCACACGCTGGTCATCGGCGGCAAGAAAACCGTGCTGCACCTCATCCCCTCTGGCATCCTGCGCGAGGGCGTGCTGTGCTTTATCGGCAATGGGGTGGTGCTCTCGCCGGAAGCCTTGTTGAAAGAGCTCGATCAACTCGAAGCCGCCGGCGTGAGCGCGGAATCGCGGCTCCGGGTGTCGGAAGCCTGCCCGTTGATTCTGCCTTATCACCAAGCCGTTGACCTCGCCCGCGAAGCCGCCCGCGGTGATCGCAAGATCGGCACCACCGGGCGCGGCATCGGCCCGGCGTATGAAGATAAAGTCGCCCGCCGCGCCATTCGTCTGCAAGATCTTGCCCACCCCAAGCGCTTTGCCGAGAAGCTCGAAGAGTTGCTGGAATATCACAACTTCACGCTCACCCAATACTTCAAAGCCCCCGCCGTGGATTTCCGCAAGACGCTGGATGAAACACTCGCACTGGCCCCGCGCTTGAACAAGCTCACCGCCGATGTGCCACGTGCGCTTTATGAAGCGCACCAGGCAGGTCAGAATTTGTTGTTCGAAGGCGCGCAGGGCACGCTGCTCGATATCGATCACGGCACCTATCCGTTTGTCACCTCGAGCAACTGTGTGGCCGGTGCGGCTTCCGCCGGCGCCGGGGTGGGGCCAGGGATGCTGCACTATGTGCTGGGCATCACCAAGGCCTACACCACCCGCGTGGGCAGCGGGCCGTTCCCCACTGAATTGAGCGATGAAGTTGGCAAGCATCTGGCCACCCGCGGCAATGAATTCGGCTCCACCACTGGGCGGGCGCGCCGTTGCGGCTGGTTTGATGCCGCTGCCCTCAAGCGCTCCATTCAGATCAACGGCGTGTCGGGGCTGTGCGTCACCAAGCTTGATGTGCTTGATGGCGTAGAGGAAGTGAAAATCTGCACCGGCTACAAGATCAACGGCCAAGTGTCGGACATCCTGCCGGTGGGCGCAGAAGACCTCGCCGAATGCGAACCCATCTACGAAGCCATGCCCGGTTGGCGCGAAACCACGGTGGGCGCCCGCACGCTTGAGGCCTTGCCGCAAGCAGCGCGCGATTATCTGGCGAGAATCGAGGCGATCTGCGGCGTGCCGATCGACATGATCTCAACCGGGCCTGACCGCGACGAGACAATTCTGCGTCGGCATCCGTTTGAGTGAGTGCTGTGGATTTAGGGGGGGCATAACCACCGCTCCCCGGCAATCACCCCGCGCAATGCTTGTGCGACCTGTAGATACTGTCTCTCCCGTCAACCTTCATGGGCATAACAAGGCGCATAGGGTTGTCGGGTTTTGAGTACGCCGAAGCAAGGCGGGAGAGTTTTTGCGTTGCCTCGAGCGAGGAATCGCTGGTAGAGCGCCTTGATGTGAGGGTTGTGCTGTATTGAGGTCACGGCGGTCATGTAAAGCACGGCACGGATTCTTGCGGGGCCTGCCTTGGACAGTCGGGCTTTGCCGCGGACAGATGAGCCGGACTGATGTTCGACGGGCACCACTCCCAAGTAAGCGGCAAGCTGTTCGGTTGTTGCCCACTTGCGGGCCTACGCCAGGAATGCTCAACAGCGGC
>JBEAUN010000018.1:0-13035 GCA_041161415.1 Pseudomonadota bacterium
TTAGCCACCCTACGCCCGCGAAGAAGATCAGCCTTGCACCATGCCAAAACTTCTTGGCTGGCGTACACTCCGGTCGGCCAGGCTCACCGTGATTTGACCCACCCGCATAGCTCATGAATTCCCTTGTTCTCGACACCCCCTCGCGCGCCATCGATGTGCTGCGCGAAACCTTTGGTTACGCAAGCTTTCGCGGTTCGCAAGCCGAGATCGTCGAGCATCTGGCTGAAGGCGGCGATGCGCTGGTGCTGATGCCCACCGGCGGGGGTAAGTCGCTGTGCTATCAGATTCCCTCGCTGCTGCGAGCGGGCGTGGGCATCGTGGTTTCACCCCTCATTGCCCTGATGCAGGATCAGGTGGCCGCCTTGAGGCAAGCCGGGGTGCGCGCTGCGTTTTTGAATTCCACGCTGGATGCCAATGAATCGCGCAGCGTGATTCGCGCCTTGATGCAGGGCGAGCTCGATTTGCTCTACATCGCGCCCGAGCGGTTGTGCATGCCTTATACGCTGGATCTCATCAGTCGTGCGCCGATCGCGCTGTTTGCGATTGACGAAGCGCATTGCGTCTCGCAATGGGGCCATGATTTTCGCCCCGAGTACCTGCAGCTCAGCGTGCTGCATGAGCGATTTCCCGAAATCCCGCGCATCGCGCTCACCGCCACGGCTGACCCGCAAACCCGCGAAGAAATCATCGAGCGGCTTGATCTTGGCGGCGCGCGGGTGTTTGTCTCGAGCTTCGATCGGCCCAATATCCGCTACACCATCGTCGACAAACAAGACGCCCGCGCCCAGCTGCTCGCTTTCATCCGTGAGGAACACATGGGCGATGCCGGGGTGGTGTATTGCCTCTCGCGGAAAAAGGTTGAGGAAACCGCCAGCTGGCTGCAAGGCCACGGGGTCAAGGCACTGGCTTATCACGCCGGCATGGAGGCCGAGATTCGCGCCGAACACCAAATGCGTTTTCAGCGCGAGGAAGGCATCGTGATGTGCGCCACCATTGCCTTTGGCATGGGCATCGACAAACCCGATGTGCGCTTTGTCGCGCATCTTGATCTGCCGCGTTCGATCGAGGGCTATTACCAGGAAACCGGCCGCGCCGGCCGCGACGGCCAGCCGGCCAATGCCTGGATGGCCTATGGTCTGGCCGATCTCATGCAGCAGCGCCGTTTCATCGAGGCCTCCGAGGGTAGCGAAGAATTCAAGCGGCTCTCCACCGCCAAGCTTGATGCGTTATTGGGACTATGCGAAACCGCGCAGTGCCGGCGTGTGCATCTGCTCGATTATTTCGGTGAAAAAAGCGCGCCTTGCGGCAACTGCGACACGTGTCTTGACCCACCGCGCACATGGGATGCCACGGTGCCGGCGCAAAAAGCCTTGTCGGCGATTTATCGCACTGGCCAGCGTTTTGGGGCGATGCATCTGATCGACGTGCTGCGCGGGAAAAAAACCGAGCGCGTCGAGCGCTTCGGGCATGATGCCTTGAGTGTGTTTGGTGTGGGTGCGGATCTGGATGAAGGCGCCTGGCGCACGGTGTTCCGCCAACTGGTGTCGATGGGCGCGGTGAGCGTCGATCATGATCACTACAACACCCTCAAGCTGACCGAGGGCAGCCGGCCGGTGTTGCGCGGTGAAGTGAAACTCGAATTGCGTCCGGTGGTGACCCGCGCCAAGGCCGCGCCCAAGACCCGCGCTGTCAGTGCGCCGGTGCTTTTGGATAAAGCGGGCGAGGCCTTGCTGGCGAAGCTTAAAACCTGGCGGCTGGAACAAGCGCGAGAGCAGGCGGTGCCCGCCTTTGTCATCCTGCATGACAGCACGCTCAATGAATTGGCTGCGCGGCGCCCCACGAGCCTGCACCAGCTCGCCACAGTCAGCGGCATCGGCACGCGCAAGATCGAGCGCTACGGGGTGACGCTGCTGGCGGTGTTGCGCGGCGAGTGATGTCGGGCGGCTTGCGGGAGGGGGGTGGCCCCGCTCGCTTTCATCCAGAAAGCCGCGCTGAGCCGGGCTTTTTCGCCACGATCACCACGATGGTGGAGTCGGGTGCGAGCTTCTTTCTTACCACTTCGATAAAGCCGATCTTCTGCAGCTCTTCGCAGGTGTTCATGCGGCTGTAGCTGCGGATGTGCGGCTCGATGAAATGCCCCAGCGGGTCGGGCCGTAGCTGACGCTGAATCACCGGCGATTCCGGGTCTTGATCGAGGAAGAAAAACACCCCGCCCGGTTTGAGAATGCGAAAGCTCTCCGCAAAACGACGGATTGAAGCAAAACGCGGCACCTCATGGGCCACCGCGCTTTCATGCACCATATCGAAGGCTTGGTCGGCAAAGCGCGTTTCTTCGCCGGCGCGGTGAAAGAGATCATAGGGCTTGTGGGCATTACGCAGGCGCCCCACGGCGATCATGGCGGGTGATAAATCAATGCCGGTGAGCGCGGCATCTGCATAGCGGGCTTCCAGGGCGCGCAGCGAATCCCCGGTGCCGCACCCCACATCCAAAATGGCCGCGCCGCTGGGCAGCGCCGGGGCGAAAGCCTCAAGGTGCGGCAGCCGCACATCCCGCACACCTGGCGCGTGGCCGAACAGTGACGCCATCGCCGCCATGGCGGGGGCTTGCTCGATCGCCTGGGTCAAGTCGTTGCCGCCGAGGATGCCGTGAATCGGCAGATCGAACCAGCTTGGGATCAACACCTGTGGGTCGGTGGCTTCTTTGATGCGCGTCGTCCAGTCTTCGCGGGAAAGTTCGCGGATTTCCTGATACCACGGGATGCCAAAAGCGAGCGTGGTGCCAAGCTTCAAGGCATCGCGAATCATGGTGAGGATGGCTATTCGCGCCGCCGGGTTTTTGGCAGCAAGGCGGCCGAGCCGCATGCCCAGACTCGATCGGCTGCGCGCGAGGCTGGGCCCCAGCGCGGGCGGGTAGGGATCCCGGTCTTGTGGCGAGGCCATTGAGCACACCCGGTACGCCCCGATCTGCCGGGCTCTTGGGGCTGCTGCAAGACGATAGGGGGCGGCAAGTGGGGTCGATGCGTGTTGCGCGCCGGGCCAATCGGAGGCGGCGTGGGGGGCTGAGAGCGGCGCTGAATGGAAGCGGGAGATTCTCATGTTCGCGGCTTGGAAACACAAGGTTGCAAGGTAACAACTCGCCAGCTGGCTTGACCGCGAATTTTTGAGCGTGCGGGCCAACGAAAATCTTTCCATAAGAAAGAGTGATGGGGCTTGTTTCCTGTCACATCTGTTTTAGTGCACTGCGCCGTTACCCAAGCCAGCCCCAAGCTTTTTCCCCATCGAAAATCGGCCGACATTCGGCGCTTGACGACCCTTGAAGCCGCGTCGATTGCCGCGTCGGGCTTGCCGCCAGTTGGGGCGCTGTGGCAAACTCTCGCACCTTCGTAGCCTGGGGTGTTAAAGCTAGGCGAACACCGCGGCGCGCGTCGTGCGGCTCGCGCTTCAAGCCCCGAAAGTCGAGTGGGTGCATGCTCGAAAGACACCCTGCTGAAGATGGCATTGTCCTGATCGCGCGTAGAAACTGCGCGCTCTCGCCGCGCCAGCTCGGCCGGGCCTTTGTGGCGATTGCCGTGTTGTCGTTGGTGATTGCCACCGGCTGTGTGTTGATTGGCGCGTGGGTTGTGCTGCCGTGGTCCTTGCTTGAAATCACCGCAGTGGCGGTGGCGTTTCTGGTGTGGGGGCGTCATGCCAATGACCGTGAGTGCATCCATGTCGGTCGCGGGCAGCTTCTGGTTGAAGTGCATCGTGGCATGCGGGTTGCGCGCCATGTGTTCAACCCTCAGTGGGTGCAGCTGGTGACCGAGCCGGTGCGCCTGCCGGGGGCATCTACACGGTTGGTGCTGCGTGGCGATGGGCAAGAGCTTGAGGTGGGGTGCCACCTGGATGAAGTCGGCAGGCAAAGCCTGGCGCGAGAATTAAGAGCCGCCTTGGCGCAATGGCGTTAAGGGCGGTGAAACAGTTTTTGAAAATGGATGTGAGGACAGTGATGAATCACAAAGCAACCTGGTGGGCACGCGCAAGTGCCGCAACGGCGGCGCTTGTTTTTGCCGGGGTGGCCCATGCCGAGCGGCAACTCAACATGAAGCTGCCTGTCACGCAGGCCGGTCAAACCATGTATGACCTCCACACCCTGATGCTGGTGATCTGCGCGGTGATTTTTGTCGGCGTCTTCGGGGTGATGTTTTATTCCCTCTACGCCCACCGCAAGTCAGTCAACAAAAACGTCGCCACCTTCCACGAAAGCCATCTCGTCGAAGTGGTCTGGACGGTGATTCCCTTCGTGATCCTGTTGGTGATGGCCTTCCCGGCCACCAAAGCCATCATCGCCATGCGCGACACCTCCAACCCTGATCTCACCATTAAGGTCACGGGCTATCAGTGGAAGTGGGGTTATGACTATCTGAAGGGCGAGGGCGAAGGCGTCCGCCTTGTGAGCAACCTCTCCACCCCGCAAGACCAGATCTTCGATCGCACCGCGAAGGGTGAGAATTACCTCCTCGAAGTCGACAATCCGCTGGTGGTGCCAGTGGGCAAGAAAGTGCGCATCCTCACCACCGCGGATGACGTGATCCACGCCTGGTATGTGCCTGAATTGGCAGTCCAGCAGGACGCCACGCCCGGCTTCATTCGTGACACCTGGTTCAAGGCTGAAAAGGTCGGCACCTATCGCGGCCAGTGCGCCAAGCTCTGCGGCAAAGATCACGCCTATATGCCGATCGTGGTGAATGTGGTGTCGGAGGCTGACTACGCCAAATGGGTGGGTGAGCAGAAGAAGAAAATGGCCGCTGCGGGTGACAATCCCGACAAGACCTGGACTGTGCCCGAGTTGGTTGCCCGTGGTGAAAAGGCCTTTGCCGCGAACTGCGCGGCCTGCCACCAGGCCAATGGCCGGGGCCTTCCCCCGGCTTTCCCCTCGCTGGTCGGTTCCAAGGTGGTGACCGGGCCTGTGGCGGGTCATGTTGATATCCTGCTCAATGGCCGCGCCGGCACTGCGATGGCGTCTTTCAAGCAGCTGTCCGATGTTGAACTCGCCGCGCTGGTGGCCTACACGCGCCAATCTTGGGGCAACAAGGTGGATGAAATCGTACAGCCGGCCGATATTAAAGCGATCCGCGAAGGCGGCAAGCCCGGCAAGCAGGCCGCCGCAAAAGCGAACGGCGCAGCGAGCTGAACACGCGAACGTATTTTCAAAGATTACAGAGATTAATTTTCGGGACAGGAGAGCGCCATGAGTTCGATCCCACACGATCACGCACACGGGCATGACCATGACCACCATCACCCCACCGGGCTGATGCGCTGGATCACCACCACTAATCACAAAGACATCGGCTCGATGTATCTGTGGTTCAGCTTCATTATGTTCCTGGCGGGCGGCGTGATGGCGCTTACCATTCGCGCTGAGCTGTTCCAGCCCGGCTTGCAGGTGGTGAATCCTGAGCTCTTCAATGCGCTCACCACGCTGCATGGTCTGGTGATGGTGTTCGGCGCGATCATGCCGGCCTTCGTGGGCTTCGCCAACTGGATGATCCCGCTCATGATCGGTGCTTCCGATATGGCGTTCGCCCGCATGAATAACTGGTCTTTCTGGCTGCTGCCGCCTGCCGGCCTGCTGCTCATCGGCTCGTTCTTTGTGCCCGGTGGCGCGCCTGGTGTGGGCTGGACGCTCTACCCACCGCTCACCATCCAAATGGGCATGGGCATGGACATGGCGATCTTCGCCATCCATATCCTGGGCATGTCGTCCATCATGGGCTCGATCAACATCATCACCACCATCCTCAATATGCGCGCCCCCGGGATGACGCTGATGAAGATGCCGCTGTTTTGCTGGACTTGGCTCATCACTGCGTATCTCTTGATCGCCGTGATGCCGGTGTTGGCGGGTGCCGTGACCATGCTGCTCACTGACCGACACTTTGGCACCAGCTTCTTCAATGCCGCCGGCGGTGGCGACCCGGTGCTGTTCCAACACATTTTCTGGTTCTTTGGCCACCCTGAGGTCTACATCGTGATTCTGCCGGGCTTTGGCGTGGTGTCGCAGGTGATTCCCGCCTTCTCCCGCAAGCCCTTGTTCGGCTATGCCTCGATGGTGTACGCCACGGCCGCGATTGCGATCCTGTCTTTCGTCGTGTGGGCCCACCACATGTTCACCGCCGGCATGCCGGTGGCGGGGCTCTTGTTCTTCATGTACGCCACCATGCTGATTGCAGTGCCCACGGGCGTGAAGGTGTTTAACTGGCTCGCCACCATGTGGCGCGGTGCGATCACCTTTGAAGCGCCGATGCTGTTCTCGCTGGGCTTCATTTTCCTCTTCACTTTCGGTGGGTTCTCTGGCTTGGTGTTGTCGATTGTTGCTATCGACATCGTGCTGCATGACACCTACTACGTGGTGGCCCACTTCCACTACACCATGGTGGCCGGCGCGCTGTTCTCGGCTTACGCCGCGCTCTACTACTGGCTGCCCAAGTGGACTGGCCACATGTATGACGAAACGCTCGCCAAGTGGCATTTCTGGCTGTCGCTGATTTTCTTCAACATCACCTTCTTCGTGCAGCACTTCCTGGGCCTGGCCGGCATGCCGCGTCGTATTCCCGACTATGCCCTGCAGTTTGCTGAATTCAACCTGATTTCCACCATCGGTGCGTTTGGTTTCGGCATCACCCAGCTGCTTGCGCTCTATATCGTCTTGAAGTGCATCAAGGGCGGTGAAAAGGCCCCGGCAAAACCTTGGGATGGGGCTGAAGGTTTGGAGTGGACGGTGCCGTCGCCCGCCCCTTACCACACCTTCGAGGAGCCGCCGGTTGTCCGCTAAACCGAACAATTCGGCTGATCAGGCTCAGGCCCGACGCAACTTGCGAGTGGGCCTGATTCTGGCCTCGGTGGCGCTGGCAGTATTCATCGGTGTTTGGATTCGCTACGGGGTGTTGAGGGGATGAGCGAGTCAGGCTCAGAGAAGGCGCCCGGCCAGCCCCAGGGCCGCCACAACCGCCTGACGCTCAAAAAGCTCGCGGTGGTGGCCCTGGTGATGTTTGGTTTTGGCTATGCGATGGTGCCCTTCTACAACACCATCTGCGCTGCGCTGGGTATGAACAACATCGACCAGCCCGACAAGGTGGCCGCCAACACGCAGGTGGATACCTCCCGTCGGGTCACGGTGGAGCTGGATTCGAACATCAAGGGCTTGCCTTGGGAATTCAAGCCGCTGGTGCGGCATGTGTCTGTGCATCCCGGCGAGCTGGTGCAGGTGGAATACCAGATCACCAACACACAGTCGCGTGCGATCACAGGCCAAGCGATACCAAGCTTCGCGCCGACCAATGCGGCCCAGTATTTCCGCAAGCTGGAGTGCTTTTGTTTCTCAAGCCAGCTGCTAAAAGCGGGCGAGTCGCGGAAGATGCCGGTGGTGTTCGTCATCGACCCGGCGGTGCCGCGAGAGGTGGATTCGATCACCATGTCCTACACCTTTTTCGAGGTGCCGGGCACCAGCAGCAAAGGTGGCGGCGCCTAGCCGCACGGGGGCATGAGCGAGGTTGAACAGAAAACACCCACAGGCCTGCGGGCCGCGATTGCGGTGCTGTGGGCGTTTTTGGGAGTGCGTGGTCAGCGCGGCTATGAAGTCGATCTCACCACGTTAAAGCCGGCGCAGATCATCGTCGCTGGCATTTTGGGCGGAATTATTTTTGTATTGACCCTGGTGCTGCTGGTGCGTTTCATCCTCAGCCATTGAAAACAAACAGGCTGCGGCCAAAGCCGGCAGCATCGACAACGAATTGAAAACAGGAGGTCATCCGATGTCGCAACAACACGCCCCCTACTACTACGTGCCGCAACCTTCGCGCTGGCCGATCGTCGGCTCCATTGCCGTGGGTTTGCTCGGAACAGGCGCCGCGTTGTGGATGAATAAAATCGGCGCAGGCCCCTATGTGGTGCTGGCTGGCTTTGCGGTGCTGCTCTACATGCTGTTCGGTTGGTTTGGCACGGTGATCGCCGAATCCGAAAGCGGGCAGTACAGCAAGCGCGTCGATGCCTCCTTCCGCTGGAGCATGAGCTGGTTTATTTTCTCGGAAGTGATGTTCTTTGCCGCGTTCTTCGGCGCCCTCTTTTATGCGCGCGTGCTGTCAGTGCCTGATCTTTCAAGCCTTGAGCATCAAGCGCTGCTGTGGGAAGGTTTTAAGGGCACCTGGCCCTCGGCTGGCCCCTACATTACTGAAGCCTTCACCCCGATGGGTGCGTGGGGCATCCCGGCCATCAACACGCTGTTGCTGCTGACCTCGGGTGTCACGCTCACTTGGGCGCACCACGGGCTTTTGCACAACAACCGCGGCCAGCTGAAGCTGGGTTTGTTTCTGACCATCCTGCTCGGCGCCGTCTTTCTTGCGCTGCAGGTCTATGAATACATCCACGCTTACCAAGACCTGAATCTCAAGCTCACCAGCGGCATTTTCGGTTCGACCTTTTTCATGCTCACCGGCTTTCACGGTTTCCATGTGACGCTGGGCGCAACCATGCTGGTGGTGATTCTGGTGCGCGCCATGAAGGGGCACTTCAAGCCGGAGAACCACTTTGCCTTTGAGGCGGTGGCCTGGTATTGGCACTTTGTGGATGTGGTGTGGCTTTTGTTGTTTGTCGTGGTCTACTGGCTGTAAGCCACGCCGGTATTGACCTTGTGTGCGCTGGCGGCGACCCCGCGAGCGCACACACAAGCCCGGACGGCGGCGGTGGAGGAGACATCGCTGAAAGATCAAAAATCAATCAAGATCCGGCAAAACCCTGCGCGCCGCATACCCTGCGGCGTGTTTTTTTATGTGCCCGGCTTGCTTATAACCGGCCCTGAATCAGACCGAAGTAATACCCGGCGCACAGCAGCAGAAACAAAGACAAAGAAAGCCCCACGCGGAACGCCAATGCGCGAAACATGCGGTGCGAATTCTGCCCGCGGTCTTTGTAGAGGAACACCAGCGCCGAGGCGAGGCTGCCAATGATCGCGAGCAAAAACAGGATGACGATAATGCGCATGGCGCCTTCCCCAGAAAAAGCCGGCAGTGTAGCCCAAACGCGCCGGCCACGTGAGGGCGGCTGCGCGGCCAGCCCGAGCCGAGCGCGACATTCGCGCGCGTGCTCCTGACGCCATGCGCCTACGCCTTGTCCCCACCGTGGTTGCCTTGGTGCTGATGGCCATCGGCATCGCAGCCGGCATTTGGCAGACAGGCCGCGCCGAGCAAAAGCTCGCCTTGAAGGCGCGACTCGAAGCGCTCGCCCATGAGCCGCCCAAGCCGCTGGCCACGCTGCCCTTCGATCGTGAGGCGCTGCGCTATCATCCGGTCGAGGTGCGCGGCGTGTGGCTCGCCAATGCCACGATTTTTCTGGATAATCGCACCCACCAAGGTGTGCCCGGTTATCACGTGGTCACACCCGTGAAGCTCTCTGATGGGCGCGTGGTGCTTGTCAATCGCGGGTGGGTGAAGGCTTTGCGAACCCGCACTGAATTGCCCGCCGTGACCACCCCGGCGGGCGAGATCACGCTCACCGGCCAAGCGCGTGTGCCGCTGCAAAATGCCTTTGCATTGGGCGCGCTGGCAAGCCCGGATCAGCGCGTCTGGCAACAGCTAAAGATCGATGCGCTCTCGAGCGCTTTAAAGCTCTCGCTCGCGCCCTTCGTGGTGTTCCAGACCTCACCCGCTGAGGATGGCCTGGTGCGCGCGTGGGATGCGCCCGATTACGGCATCGACACCCACAAAGGCTATGCCTTCCAGTGGTTTTCGCTCGCTGTGCTGTCGGTGGTTTTTTTGTTGGTCATGTCATTCAAAGGCCGTCGCGATGAAAATTAAACCGCGCAACATGCTTCTCCTGCTCGCCGCCGTGTGCGGCCTGCCGATCGTTTTTTCCTATCTGGCGTTCTATGTCTGGAAGCCGCAAACCACTATGAATTACGGTGAGCTCATCACCCCCGCGCCCTTGGCGGGGAGCCTCACCGATCTTGAGGGCCGTCCGGTGGGTCTGGAGACGCTACGCGGCAAGTGGGTGATGCTCTACGCCTCCTCCGCCCAGTGCGACGAGACCTGCAAGCAGCTCCTCTACTACATGCGCCAGGCCCGCACCGCCCAGGGCGAGCACATGGATCGCATCGAGCGCGTGTGGGTGATCACCGACAGCGCCACCCCCGATGCCGCCTGGCTCAAAGACTACCCCGGCATGAAGCTCCTGCGTGGCACCCCCAGCTTGCCCGCGCCGCAGTCTGCCAGCCGGCACATTTATTTGCTGGACCCGCTTGGCAATGTTTTCATGCGTTACCCGGACAACCCCGAGCCCAAACGCATCATCAAAGATTTGTCGCGGCTGATGAAATTCTCGAACGTGGATAGAGGCGCAAAATGATTCGCAGGTTGTTGTTGATCACCACCCTCATCACCTTCTGTCTGGTGGTGCTGGGGGCTTATGTCCGACTCGCTGATGCAGGCCTGGGCTGCCCGGATTGGCCCGGCTGCTATGGGCAGCTCACGCCCCACCACGCCAAGGAAGACATCCTCGAAGCCCACGCCGCCGACCCCCACGGCCCGGTGTCCATGCCCCAGGCCTGGAAAGAAATGGTGCATCGTTATATCGCCATGCTGGTCGGCTTTTTGATTCTCGTCATCGCCGCGCTTGCCTGGCGAGCGGCCGCCCGCCGCGAGCAATCGCCCTGGCTGCCCACGATTTTGCTGGGGGTTGTGATCCTGCAGGGCTTGTTCGGTAAATGGACTGTCACCATGTTGCTAAAGCCCGCCATTGTGACCGGGCATCTCATCGGCGGGCTCACCACACTGGCTTTGCTCACCTGGCTGTGCCTGCGCTATTTGGCGCCGCGCATGACCGCTTGGGATGTTGAAAAAGGCGTGCGTCGCGCCGCGGTGGTGGGGTTTGTCTTGCTTGGCGTGCAGATCGCGCTGGGCGGCTGGGTCAGCACCAATTACGCCGCACTGGCCTGCACTGATTTCCCCACCTGCCAGGGCAGCCTCGTGCCGCAGATGGAGTTCGCCCACGCCTTCCACATTTTCCGTGATCTGGGAGAGACGGCAGATGGGCAGATGTTGCCGCTCCCCGCGCTCACCGCGATTCACTGGGTGCATCGGGTGGGGGCCTTGATTGTGGCTACTTTCTTACTGCTGTTTGCCGCCCGGCTGATGCGTGCGCCTGGGATGCGGGCGCTGGGGATTTGGCTTGCGGCGCTGGTCAGTGTGCAATGTCTGCTCGGCGTGGCCAATGTGTGGTTCAGCCTGCCCTTGGCACTGGCCGCGGCCCACAATGCCGGTGCCGCTGCGCTGGTGATGCTCATGGTCGTGATAAACTTCCGCGCCCGTCAAGGATTGAACGCCACTTTTGTGGGCGGGTTGTCCCGCTAGAGTCTTGCCATGAGCGCCTTACCCAACAATTCAGCTTCCATGCGCCACCGCTTGCAGCAGTATTTTTTGCTGACCAAGCCGCGCGTCAATTCGCTGATTGTTTTTTGCGCCATCATCGGCATGTTCCTGGCGGTGCCTGGCTTGCCGCCGCTCGCCAAGGTGCTCGCCGCCACGCTGGGCATCGGGCTCATTGCCGGCGCTGCCGCGGCGGTGAATTGTCTGGTGGAACAAACCATCGACGCCAAGATGGCCCGCACCCGCGCTCGCCCCCTGGTGCGCGGCGAGGTGGATTCCTTGCAGACGATCGCCTTCTCCGGCGTGATTGGCGGCCTGGGGTTGTTGGTGCTGTACCACTGGGTGAATGCGCTCACCATGTGGCTCACCTTGGGCACCTTCGTTGGCTACGCCATCATCTACACCCTGATTTTGAAGCCGCTCACGCCGCAGAATATCGTGATCGGCGGCGCTTCGGGCGCCATGCCGCCGGTGCTGGGCTGGGCGGCCATGACCGGTGAAGTCTCGGGCGATGCGCTGTTGCTGTTTCTGATTATCTTCGCCTGGACCCCGCCGCATTTCTGGGCGCTGGCGCTCTGCCGCACCGAAGAATACGCCCGCGCCGGCCTGCCGATGCTGCCGGTCACGCATGGCGCCGCCTACACCCGGCTCAATATCCTGCTCTACACCGTGTTGCTGGTGGCGGTTACCCTGCTGCCCTTTGCCACGCGCATGAGCGGCTGGCTTTATCTGGTGAGCGCGCTGGCCCTGGGCGGCGCCTTTTTAGGCTATGCCTGGCGCCTCTATCGCGAATACAGCGAGGCGCTCGCCCGGCGCACTTTTGGCTTTTCGATCTTCTACCTCTCGGCGCTGTTTGCCGCGCTGCTGGTTGATCATTATTTGCAGTGAGGTTGCGATGAAACGCGCCGCCTTGATTGCCCTCTTTGGCTGCTTGGGCTTGGGCCTGCTGCAAGGCTGCGACACGCCCGCGAAATTCGCTTCCACCGACATCACCGGCGCCACCTTCGCCGCCAAGGGCTTCACCCTCACGAGTCACCAGGGCAAGCCGGTCAGCCTCGATGATTTTCGCGGCAAAGTGGTGGTGGTGTTTTTTGGTTTTACCCAATGTCCGGATGTCTGCCCCACCACGCTCGCCACGATGGCGCAGGTGATGACCTTGCTGGGTAAGGATGCCGAGCGGGTGCAAGTGCTGTTCATCACCCTTGACCCCGAGCGCGACACCCAGGCAGTGCTCTCGCACTATGTGCCGCAGTTTCACGCGTCCTTCCTCGGCCTCTTTGGCGATCTTTCCGCCACCTCAGCCACGGCCAAGGACTTCAAAGTCTTCTTCCAGAAAACCCCGCTGCAAACGGGCGGCTACACCATCGACCACGCCACCTCGTCGTATATTTTCGACCCCGCAGGTCGGGTGAGGCTCTACACCCAACACACTGCTCCAGCCGATGTGCTGGCGCAGGATATCCGGCAGTTGTTGGCAGGGAAGTAAGGCCCAAGCAGGAGGCGCAAACCGAGTTGAGCCCTTCAAGGGGCCATGCCAGGCGCGATGCGCCCCGCGCTTAGATCGCGCCCATCGCCCCTTTGATTTTTTTCATCGCCTGCGCTTCGATCTGCCGAATGCGTTCGGCAGACACCCCAAATT
>JBEAUN010000035.1:0-7127 GCA_041161415.1 Pseudomonadota bacterium
CCCGGAAACAGGCCCAAAACGCACGCAACACGCCGAAAAACGCAAAAATAAGATCGAAAATTTCATGCGGGAAAAATCTGCCCACATCTGCCAGTTTTTTCCCGGTTTTGGACACCATCCCTTGCCAGACAGCCCAAAAAACAGGCACTCCAGCGTGCCCAACTGCGGTTTTTAGGTTAAATGATTTCGTAAGTCGCCTTTGTTGCGGGCAATGACCGGATTGCCCCAAAGGGCAGTGCGGCACCCGCCCTCGTCGTTGGCCTAATCCTTTGCCTATCCCATGCCGATCAAATGGCATGTGTGGCAGGTGGGGTTCAAAAGAGCAGATGATGAAAAAATTGCTCGTGGTGTTGATGGTGCTGGGCGGCGCGCTGTTCTGGTGGCTGGAGCGGCCTTATCCGCATTTGAATATCGAATTGCCGCCGCTTGATATGCCGACGTTGCCCCCGACTGCTGCGCCGATTCAGCAAGATCTTCCGCGCGGCGCGGATTTTCGCGTGCACGGTCATCAGTTCAAATTGCTGGCAAAGTATTCTGTCACCGCCGCGATAATCGGGCGCGAGCGATACCGGATGGATGATGGCGCTAGTTTCGCGCCAGTGGATTTTGCCTTGGGTTGGGGGCGGATGTCCGATCCTCGTGTCTATCAGGCCTTGGAGATTTCGCAAGGAGGCCGCTGGTATGTGTTCCGATACGAAAATCAGCCGCCGATTCCAAAGCATGAAATCCAGGTGTCCAGCGCGAACACCCATATCATCCCGGCTAATCGTCATGTCGCTGCACGCTTGGCAAAGCTCAAGACACATCAGGTCGTGACGCTTAAAGGTTATCTGGTGGAGGTGCGCTCGGCCGCGGGCATCACTTATCGAAGCTCGCTTTCGAGAGAGGATACGGGTGCGGGTTCCTGCGAGGTTCTGCTGGTTCTAGAGGTGGAATAGCGCGATGCATTTGCGATGCGGTATGGGCGGTTTTCCCTCAATGAAAATCCCGGCTCCGCGTGGCGAGTGTAGCTAAAAGATCGCTGTGATCGACCAGCCGTTTGGCAATCAAATGTACCACTTCGCCATCGCGCTGCACCTGGCCATAGACCCCGAGCAAGCGCGCGCGCAGCACTTCGCGCCGCTGTTTTTCAACCAGGGCAGGATGCACGATCACATTGGTGCTGCCGGTTTCGTCTTCCAGAGTGATGAACATTACCCCGCTTGCAGTGCCGGGCCGCTGGCGGCAGATCACCAGCCCCGCAGCCCGCGCCAGAGCGCGATCGGCGCTGCTGCGCACTGCAGATGCGGTGGTGAATCGCATCGCGGAAAGACACGCGCGCAGCATCGATATGGGATGCTCGCCCAGGGTGTATCCGAGGTGCTGATAATCCGCGATCAGGTTTTCCACTTTCTCCGGCGCGGGCAGTGTGATGAGGGGTTCATTGATGGTGGCGGGGGACATCACCCCAGGCAGGGTGACGGCGCCGCTGGCGTCCCAATAGGCCTGCCGACGATGGCCGGAGAGCCCCAAGAGCGCGCCGGCTTGCGCGAGCAGGGTGAGGGTGCGTGCGTCAAGGCGCGCGCGTCGCGCCATGTCTTGCACCGTGGCAAAGGCGGCTTTTTTCGCGCCGCCACCAGCCGCAGCGCTGCCTCCTGCGAGAGCCCCGCGATCATGCAAAGCCCCAGCCGGGCTGCGTCGCCCTCCAGCGTGCAGTCCCAATCGCTTTCCAAGACATCCACCCCGCGCACTTCCACGCCATGTCGGCGCGCATCCTGAATCAATTGCGAAGGCCCATAAAATCCCATCGGCTGGGAATTCAGCAGCGCACACAAAAACGCCGCCGGTTCATGGCATTTCAGCCAAGCGGAGACATACACCAGCAGCGCGAAACTCGCTGCATGGGATTCGGGAAAGCCGTATTCGCCAAAGCCTGCAATCTGCGCGAAGAGGCTTTGCGCGAAATCGCGAGAATAGCCGCGCGCGAGCATGCCTTCGATGAGCTGTTTTTCAAAAGGCTCAAGCCCGCCGCGCCGCTTCCAGGCGGCCATGGCGCGGCGCAGTTGATCAGCCTGCCCGGCAGAAAACCCGGCGGCCACCATGGCAAGCTGCATCACCTGCTCTTGAAACACCGGCACGCCCAAGGTGCGGCTTAACACACCGCGCACTGCTTCCGAGGGGTAAGTCACCGCCTCTTGGCCCTGGCGGCGGCGCAGATACGGATGCACCATGCCGCCTTGAATCGGCCCGGGCCGCACGATCGCCACCTCGATCACCAGATCGTAGTAACAGCGCGGCTGCAAGCGCGGCAGCATGGACATCTGCGCCCGCGATTCGATCTGAAACACGCCCATGGTGTCGGCCCGCGAAATCATGTCATACACCCGGGAATCTTCCGGCGGGATATCGCCCATGCCAAAGTGCGCTCCACGCCGCGCACCCACTAGCGCGAGCGCCTTGGCAATCGCGCTCAACATGCCCAGCGCCAGCACATCCACCTTCAATAAGCCCAGCGCATCGAGATCGTCTTTGTCCCACTGGATAAGGGTGCGCGCCTCCATCGCGGCATTTTCGATTGGCACCAGCTCGCACAAGGGCCCGCGTGAAATCACAAAGCCCCCCGGATGCTGCGATAAATGCCGCGGAAAACCAATCAGCGCATTGGCGAGCTCCACCCAGCATTTCACTTGCGGTGAATTGACCTCGAAGCCCATCTCACCCAGCCGCTCGGGGTGGATGTGCCGGCCATCCCAGGCGGCGAGATTGCGGTTTAATTCATCCAGCCGCGAGGGCTCAAAGCCCAGAGCGCGGCCCACATCGCGCAGCGCGCTTTTGGGGCGATAGGTGATCAAGGCTGCGGTCAGGGCGGCGCGATCGCGGCCGTATTTTTGATAGAGATATTGAATGACCTCCTCGCGCCGATGATGCTCGAAATCGACATCGATATCCGGCGGCTCATTGCGCTCTTTCGAGATGAAGCGCTCGAACAGCATAGTCGCGCGCCACGGGTCGACCTCGGTGATGCCTAATGCATAACACACCGCAGAATTCGCCGCCGAGCCGCGGCCCTGGCACAAGATGCCGCGCGAGCGGGCAAAGCGCACGATGTCATGTACTGTCAAAAAATATGCCTCGAAGCGAAGCTCAGCGATGAGGGATATCTCATGCTCGATTTGATCGCGAAGCGAGGCCGCCCGCGCCGACACATCCAGCCCAAGGCGGCGGATTTCATCGAGCCGCCGTGTGTAGCCCTCTTCACATAACGCGCGCAAAGCCGATGCAGGCGAACTGCCCGCGGGCACGATTTCATCCGGGTATTCATAACGCAATTCATCCAGCGAAAATTGGCAGCGCGCAGCGAGCGCCACGGCATTGGCAAGGAGCGCGGGTGGGTATAAATCGGCCAGCACCGCGCGCGAGCGCAAATGTCGCTCGGCATTGACGGTGAGCGCATGGCCGCATTCGGCGAGCGTTCGATTGAGGCGAATCGCGGTGAGCACCTGCTGCAAGCGATGGCGGGCGCGCACATGCATCAGCGCCCCGGTGGCCGCCACGGCGGGGATGCCGGCCTCATCTGCGGCGGCGATCGATTGAGCGAGATGCTGTGCATCATCGGCCCCACGCGTGAGCGACACCGCAAGCGCAGCGCGGCCCGGAAAGCGTGCGGCAAGCCAGGCAAGCGCGGCCCGATCAGGCGCGCCTTGGCTGACATAGAGCGCGAGGCATTCCTCAAGCCCTGATTCAAGATCGGCGCAAAAAAGCTGGTATTCGCCCTTGGGCGCGGCACGTCGCGCCTGAGTGATGAGCGCAGCCAGTCGCCCATAGCCCCGCCGGGAGCAGGCGAGCAACACGAGGCGCGGGCCGTCGGTGAGCTGGACCTCGGTGCCGATGATGAGCTTCAAGGCCTTGCCACGACACGCCACATGCGCGCGTACCACCCCCGCGAGTGAGCATTCATCGGTGATCGCCAGCGCGGTGTAGCCCAAGGCAATGGCACGATCGACGAACTCCTCCGGGTGGGAGGCGCCGTGGAGAAAGCTGAAATTCGAGGCGCAGTGAAGCTCGGCGTAATCGGGTAACATTGTTTAACTGTATAAAAATACAGTTAAACGCGCAAGACTGCGCCTACAAGGAAGGTGACCTACCGCGATATTGCGCGCGTCTTTCACGCAGCCGACCCGCGGCTTTATCATCTTGCCAACTGCAACCCACTAAACCGCTATGGCCACGCCCGCTATTTGCTACCAGATCACCCCTATCGACCCCCACGCGCATCTTTTTGAAGTGCGCCTCACGGTGCAACACCCCGATCCGGCGGGTCCGCGTTTTTCGCTTCCGGCGTGGATTCCAGGCAGCTACATGATTCGGGAGTTTTCCAAAAACATCGTTGCTTTATCTGCCGAATCCGCCGGCCGAAAAACCCCGCTCACCCAGTTAGACAAACACACCTGGCAAGCGCGGCCCAATCTCACCGCGCCGATCACCGTCACCGCGCTCATTCATGCCTGGGATCTATCCGTACGTGGCGCGCATCTGGATGCCACCCACGGCTTTTTCAATCCCACCAGCCTGTGTCTTTGTGTGCAGGGGAGTGAGCACCTGCCGTGTGTCGTTGAGCTGCGCCCACCGCAGGGCGCGGCGTATAAAAATTGGCGTGTGGCCACCACCTTGCCACAGGCGCGTGGCATGAAGGGCGCGGCCAAGCGGCATGGTTTTGGGCGCTATCGTGCGGCGGATTACGATTCGCTCATCGATCATCCCGTCGAGATGGGCGAGTTTTCGCGCACGCAATTTTCCGCCTGCGGCGTCGTGCATGAAGTGGCCATCACCGGCCGGCATGATTGCGATCTGAAACGCCTCACCGATGATCTGCAGAAAATTTGCCAATGGCATATTCAGCTTTTTGGCGAGCCGGCGCCTTTTGATCGCTATCTCTTTCTCGTCACTGCGGTGGGGGAGGGCTACGGGGGGCTTGAACATCGCGACTCGACTGCGTTGTTATGCTCGCGTGATGATCTGCCGCATGCTGGCATGGGCGAGATGAGCGAGGCCTATCGCGGTTTTTTGGGGTTGTGCAGCCACGAGTATTTTCACGCCTGGAATGTCAAACGCATCAAGCCCGCGGCCTTCATCCCCTATGACCTTACGCAGGAAAATTACACCACGCTGCTGTGGGCCTTCGAGGGCTTTACCTCGTATTACGATGACTTAGCGCTGGTGCGGTCAGGGTTAATTACCGAGCGCGAGTATCTCGACATCCTGCAAAAGAGCATCACCCAGCTTGCCAGGACGCCGGGGCGCACGCGGCAAAGCGTGGCGCAGTCTTCCTTCAATGCCTGGACGAAGTATTACCGGCAGGACGAAAACAGCCCTAATGCCATCGTGAGTTATTACCTCAAAGGTTCGCTGATTGCGCTCGCACTGGATTGCTTGTTGCGCGATCACACCCAAGGCCGGGTGAGTCTGGATCATGTGATGGTGGCGCTGTGGCAGCAGTTTGGTCAAACAGGGCAGGGGGTGGGTGAGGAGTCGATTCGCGAGATTGCGGAAAGCTTGAGTGGCGCCGACCTCAAAGCGTTTTTTGCTAAAGCTGTGTTGGGTGTCGATGAGCTGCCGCTGGATAAGGTGCTGCACCCGATGGGCGTGTCGCTGGAGTGGCGCGCCGAAAAGAGTCAGCCGGTCGCAGGGCTCAAATTCGCGGCAGGTGCCGAGGCCCGCATCCAGTATGTGTTTGCGGACGGCCCCGCGCATCAGGCGGGCTTATCGGCGGGTGATGTGATCATCGCGATGGATGGCCTCAAAGTGAATGCCGACACTTTCCAAAAACGCTGCACGCGTCACAAGCCTGGTGACACTTTACAGGTGCATGCCTTCCGCCGCGATCAGCTGATGAGCTTCAAACTCACCCTTGCCAAGCCGCCCAAAGATCAATGCATCTTGACGGTGAATCCCAAGGCCAGCGCGCGGGCGAAAAAGCTGCGCACAGCATGGCTTGTCGATTAGGCTTGAATCCCTGAAAAGCCCTTCGCACAAGGCTTGCAGGGGAACTCCCTCTTCCTTTGCATCACACAGGCAGCAATGTCGATTGTAGTGCTGTGATGCGTGGTTGACCGTGCCACGACCGCTTTTTCGTGGCCTAGGGGATTGCCTGATGCTGAGAACTTTTTTTGCTGCCAAACTCGCCAAGCTCGGATATCCGAGCCAGAATATTCACTTTGCGCTTGAGTATCGCCTGGGTGATGGCGTAGCGTTTTTCGGGCACATCAAGCGCGAGCACGTGCGCCGCTTGGCGGGCCGTCTGCTCTGCGAACAAGGGCGCCGCGATTTTTCCTCCAATCGCGCAGTGATTCGTAAAGCCATCAAGCTCGGGGCAAGCTTTGAGATCATGAAGCTTGACATGAAGGGCGTGGATTATGCCAACAGCATGTATGTGAAATGCCACTTGCCCGCGGGCATGGTGCTCTCCCCTTATGAGAAAAGCTTGATCGAAGTGTTCACCGGTTTTTTGCGCGCTGACGTGATCGCCACCTCGGGGGTGCTGACCACACTCGGTTATGCACTCCTTGCCGCAAGCCCGGAAGAAGAAATTCTCGCGCGCGTGATTTCGCGGGGAGATTGCATGGTGTTGGTGAAAGAGTTGCCCGATCCTGCCTTCAATCCTTATGAGACATTCGGTGAAGAAGACAGCAAGCGCATCGTTGAGCATCTCGCCTTGGGTGTGTATCGCCACTATGGCTTGAAGCTTGAAATCCGCGCCGTGGGCGGTGTGTTGCTGGGTGAGGCCACCCTGCCGGGCATCATCGAAGACCTGCGCGATGAGGGGCTGCGAAGCGCGCACCGAGGAAAACTGCGCAGCCTGATGCATGAAGCCTCTATCCAAGCGCGCGGCGAAATCGCGAAGAGCAGATTGAAGGCGGCTTGAGCGATTACCGATGTGGGCCTTGATGTGAGGTGTTTTTGATAGACACACGTCGCCGAACTGCGGCACCGCTTGAAACCGCGCGACAGTTTTTACAAAGCAGATTGCAAAAATCAATGTCGCGGGTTTTTAGAACTGTCCGGTTCCGTAGCAAATGAATTGTCCGGTTTTTTGCCGGTGGGGGAAAGGGACGAAGGGCGTAGCCCGTAGTGCCTTTCCCCCACCGGCG
>JBEAUN010000046.1:0-7459 GCA_041161415.1 Pseudomonadota bacterium
CGATACTCATTTGCTTCCCGGGGATGGCATCCAGGGTGAAACGAGCGCTGACTTCGGCAACCCGTTCGGAGCCTTTGGCAACAACCAGAAGCTGCACCACGACGATCACCAAAAACACCACGATACCCACCACCACATTGCCGCCCACCACGAGATGGCCAAAGGCATCAATAACCTTGCCACCGTTTCCGGAGAGCAGAATTTGCTTGGTTGAGGCCACATTCAGCGACAACCGATAGATCGTGGTCATCAGCAACAGCGACGGAAATGTGGACAGGGCGAGCGGGGATTTCGAATACAGCGCCATGGTGAGCAGACCCGCGCTCAAGCCCAAATTGACCGCAATCAGCACATCAAGCATGCCGGGCGGGACCGGCACCACCATCAGGGCGACAACCGAGACAAAGGCAATGGCGAGCGCGGAATCACCGCCTCGAGAGGAGGCTAGGATGCCGGGTCTGGCGCTAGCTGGGGAACGAGGAGTGGATGACATCTTTCAGCGGATGAACTTGCATTCGCAGCGAGACGCGAAGGCTGGACAGGCCGTCGGCGGGTCGGCACAGACGACCAGGTTCCGACCCAGAACTTTCATGACCCGCCTCCCTTGATGTTGGGTTCTTTCTTTCTAGACACCATCTCGCGATGGCGCGGCGAAAGATACTCGCAAACCATGACAATGGCAATCGGCACACCCCTTTGTTCCAGTGGCTTTTGGACATCATCATCAAGCGCCGATTACCGCGGGAGAGTTTTCCGTGCATTCCGCACGAAAGCTCACCATGCGGAGTAACGGATACGCGCTGGGTTCCGTTAAACCTGAAAAACCCTGATTCGTCGGGAAGAAAATGGCTACTGTTGCAGGCCAGGCATGGCGTGCGCGCGCTTCGATGACGCTTTGTGCGAATTCAATAAACTTCGCTTGTCGGAGAAAATTAAGCGACTACCTCGGCCGCTTAATCTGCGCGGTCTTCGATTTCGATCAGATACCAGCAGCCCGCTTCCTGGGTAAAGCGATACCCCATCTGCCAAGGGGGGTTATCGCGGAATACGTTCACCGTCGCGGCCCCCTTGGAAAGCTTCACCCCCGCAAACCCCAATCCGTTGGCCTGCATGAAATCCCCTAACGAAGCGGAATACAAGTCCTCTTCTTTTGAGACCGAGGCTTCGGTGATTCCTTGTCCTTTGGGCTCGACCATTGTGACTGCCAGCGGGTAGCGGGTGCGGTTTTTTGCAAACTGGGCATCTTTGACGAACCGATTAAAGAACTTATCGAACTTCTCCACTTTGCCACTGCCGCAGGCAAAGGCGTGGGCCGAGGGGAATACCAACACACTTAGCACCAACAGAA
Source organism: Pseudomonadota bacterium (assembly GCA_041161415.1). Classification (GTDB taxonomy): domain Bacteria; phylum Pseudomonadota; class Gammaproteobacteria; order Burkholderiales; family Rhodocyclaceae; genus JBEAUN01. Next base: position 1,349 of record JBEAUN010000046.1, read on the forward strand.
ATCGGAACATTATCTGGCTCCGTGAGTGAAATAAGTTTTCCAATGAGAAGGATAGCAACCAGCACCCCAGCCTCACAACTTTGCGTGAGGTTGTTTTGTAGGTTCTCGATATTCGGTTGCTCGCTTGCGCTTAAATGACAAACGCATAGCGACAAGGCAGGCACAACACAAAAAAACCCCGCACACGGCGGGGCTTTTTTGGACGCAAGAAGCCTAATACGATTACTTCCTAGCCGCGGTACGGGTGGCTTGCATGAAGTTGTCGAAACGGTTTTCGGCAACAGCGAACCACTGCAGCTGGTCAGCCTGGAATTTCTTCCAGGAGTCATAGACCTTCTTGAATTTCGGGTTCTTGGCGGCGGTTTCATCATAGAGCTCCTGAGCAGCCTTGTAGGAGGCGGCCAGAACTTCATTGGAGAAACCGTGTAGCTGAACACCCGAACCCACCAGACGCTTCAGCGCGGAGGGATTGCGCACGTCGTACTTGCCTTGCATTTCGACGTGAGCTTCGGAGCAAGCCTGCTCGAGAATGGCTTGGTACTGCTTGGGCAGGGAGGCCCACTGCTTCTGATTCACGTAGAGGGAGAGCTGGGTGCAGCCTTCCCAGAAGCCGGGGTAGTAGTAGTGCTTGGCAACCTTGGCGAAGCCCAACTTTTCGTCGTCAGCCGGGCCGATCCACTCAGCGGCGTCGATGGTGCCTTTTTCCAGCGCGGGGTAGATGTCGCCGCCGGGAATCTGCTGGGGCACCACGCCGAGCTTGGAGAGCACTTGGCCGGCGAAGCCGCCGATACGCATCTTCAGACCCTTCAGGTCTTCAACCGTCTTGATTTCCTTACGGAACCAGCCGCCCATCTGGGCACCGGTGTTGCCGCAGGGGATGTTGTAGATGTTGTAATCCTTGAAGAACTCACGCATGAGCTCCAGGCCGCCGCCTTCCCACATCCAGGCGGATTGCTGACGGCTGTTCAGGCCGAAGGGCACGGCGCAGTCGAAGGCGAACGTTGGATCTTTACCGACGAAGTAGTAGCTGGCGGAGTGGCCAAGCTCAACGGTGCCGTCTTTCACGGCGTCGAGCACGCCAAGACCGGGGACGATTTCGCCAGCGGCGAAGACTTGAATCTGGAACTTGCCGCCGGTGGCAGCGGCCACGTTCTTGGCAACGGTTTCAGCGCCACCGTAGATGGTGTCCAGGCTCTTCGGGAAGCTGGAGGCCAGGCGCCACTTGACGGTGGGCATTTCCTGGGCATTAACGATGGCCGGTGCGGCCAGGGTGCCGACGGCAGCAGCGGCGCCAGCTTGCTTCAGAAAGGAACGACGACTCACTTTGTGTTCTCCTCAACAGGATGTGGTTGTAACAGCGCGCCGATTATAGGCAGCGTTTTTCGGGGCTGACGACCGGGGAAAACCCCTATTTGCGCGGTTTCCAGATGAATACGGCCCCAGGCTCAGCCCAGGGCCGTGTACTTTTTCACAGGCCGCAAAACCTGCGCAGCGGGTTACTTCTTGAAGTTGCGCGTGGCCTGCATGAAGTTGTCGAAGCGGTTTTCCGCCACGGCGAACCACTGCAGTTCATCCGCCTGGAATTTCTTCCAGGAGTCATAAACCTTTTTGAACTTCGGATTCTTGCTGGCGATTTCTTCGTAGAGCTCGTTGGCCGCCTTGAAGCCTGCCGCGAGGATTTCATTGGAGAACGCACGCAGCTGCACGCCGCCGCCCACCAGGCGCTTCAATGCGGCCGGATTGCGAACGTCATATTTGGCTTGCATTTCGATGTGCGCATCGGCGCAAGCGGATTCGAGAATCGCTTGGTATTCGCGGGGCAGCTCACTCCACTTTTTGAGGTTGATGTAAGTGCTGACCTGCGGGCCGCCTTCCCAGAAGCCGGGGTAGTAGTAATTCTTGGCGACCTTGGCAAAGCCGAGCTTTTCATCGTCATAGGGGCCGACCCACTCAGCGGCATCGATGGTGCCTTTTTCAAGCGCGGGGTAGATGTCGCCGCCGGGAATCTGCTGCGGCACAGCGCCCAGTCGCGCCATCACCTGGCCGGCGATGCCGGCGATCCGCATCTTCAGACCCTTCAAGTCTTCCAGCGACTTGATCTCCTTGCGGAACCAGCCGCCCATCTGCGCGCCGGTGTTGCCAGTGGGGATTTGATAGACGTTGTATTCCTTGAAAAACTCGCGCATCAGCTCAAGCCCGCCGCCTTCGGACATCCAGGCGGACTGCTGGCGGCTATTCAGGCCGAAAGGCATGGCGGTGTCGAAGGCGAACGTGGGGTCCTTGCCGACGAAGTAGTAGCTGCAAGTGTGGCCCATCTCGACGGTGGCATCTTTGACGGCATCGAGCACACCCGGGCCGGGGACGATTTCGCCGGCGGCGAAAACTTGAATCTGGAACTTGCCATTGGTGGCAGCGGCGACTTTCTTCGCCACGCTTTCAGCGCCGCCATAGATGGTGTCCAAGCTTTTTGGGAAGCTGGAGGCCAGGCGCCACTTGATAGTGGGCAGCTCCGAGGCACTGACAACGGCAGGGGCGGCCAAGGTGCCGACGGCGGCAGCTGCGCCGGCTTGCTTCAAGAACGAACGACGGCTCACGAAAGTCTCCTCGCTGGGTTTATTGGAGCCGAGAGACTATGTCAAATGCGTGCGCTCGTGAGTAGGGGAAAACCCGGATTTAGGTGGCCGTTTGTCATGTCATTCGTCATGTCACTCATCAGCCGGTCATCATCAAGCCCCCGCCACGGTCATTTTTTCGATAAGGATGGAGCCGGTGTGCTTGGTGCCGCGCACCAGCACATCGCTGCCGACATCCACCACCTGCGAAAACATCTCACGCAGATTGCCGGCGATAGTGATTTCTTCCACCGGGTGTTTGATGCGGCCGTTTTCAACCCAGAAGCCGGCTGCGCCGCGGGAGTAATCACCGGTCACATAATTCACGCCCTGGCCGAGGAGCTCGGTGACCAAAAGGCCGCGGTCCATCAGGCGCAGCATGCCTTCAAAATTGCGCGGGCCGCTCTTCAAGATGAGGTTATGCGAGCCGCCGGCATTCCCGGTGGAGGTCAGCCCCAGCTTTCGGGCGGAATAGGTGCCGAGAAAATACCCTTGCAGCACGCCACCTTCGACCACCTCGCGGTCGCGGGTGATGACGCCGTCATCATCAAAGGGCGAGCTGCCCATGGCTTTGGGCAGATGCGGGCGCTCGCTGATGTTCACATTGCGCGAGAACACGCTCTTGCCCAGCGAATCAATGAGAAAGGAGGATTTGCGATAGAGGCTGCCACCGCTCGCGGCATAAACGAAATTGCCAAGCAGACTCGCAGCCACCGGGGCTTCGAACAGCACCGGCACCACAGCGGTCTTGATCTTGCGCGAGGACAACCGGGCAAGCGCGCGCCGGGCGCAGTAATCGCCAACTTCCTCCGGATCGGCAAGCTCCGCGGCATCGCGGCGCGAGACATACCAATCATCGCGCTGCATGGCGTCGCCCTCGCCTGCAATCACCGAGCAGGAGACGGAGTGGCGGGTACTGGCATAGCCACCCATGAACCCCAGGCTATTGGCCGAGATGAAATGAGATTGCTGGGTGGATAAGCTCGCGCCTTCGGAATTTTTGATCATGGGGCTGACATCGAAGGCGGCTTCTTCGCAGCGGCGAGCGATTTTGATGGAATCTTCAACCGACACGCCCCAGGGGTAATAAAGCTTGGGGTCGTCGAATTGCTTGGCTAAAAGATGCGCTTCGGCGAGCCCGGCGAACGGGTCAGCGGCGGTGAAGCGGGCGATCGAGAGCGCGGCATCCACCGCGGCCTCAAGGGCTGCACGGGAGAAATCGCTGGAGCTGGCATAGCCGCGCTGCTGGCCCAGATACACCGTGACGCCCAAGCCTTTATCGCGGTTGTATTCGATGGTTTCCACTTCGCGGTGGCGCACGCTAACCGAGTGGCCGAAACCTTCGGATACATCGACCTCGGTGGCCGTGGCGCCGCGGCTGCGGGCGTAGTCAAGGACCTGCTGGGCGAGATCGCGCAGCGCATCGGGGGTAAAACCAAAGCCTTGTCCGGACATGAGCAAACGGGGAAAGAGAAAATAAAGGTGTATCTTATCGCCTTTCTTTGAGGCAACACATGCGTAAGACCCCTTATATTCCAGGTGCCGAGCAGGCCGAAGAGCCGCCGGAGCGGCCGAGTAAGTCCCAGAAGAAACGTGACATGCATGCCCTGCAGGACTTGGGCGAGGAATTGGTGGCGCTTTCGCCCGAGCGGCTGTCGAAGGTGCCGCTGCCAGACAATCTGCGGGCTGCCATCGAGGAAGCGCAGCGTATCAAAAGCCACGAAGGGCGGCGCCGACAGCTGCAGCTCGTGGGCAAGCTGATGCGCAGTGCCGAGCCTGAGCCGATTCGCGCCCTGCTCGATGCTTTCAATGGCGCATCGAAAGAAGAAACAGCGCGACTGCATCGGCTGGAGCGGCTACGGGAGGCCTTTTTGGCCGATGAGGCGGTGCTCACCGAGATCATGAACACCTGGCCGGGCGCGGATTCGCAGCACTTGCGCACACTGCGCCGCAATGCGCTGCGCGAGCGGGAGAAGATGAAACCACCGCGCAGTTATCGCGAGATTTTCCGGCTGCTCAGAGACCTAGAAGAAGCCTCACGGGCGGGCTAGAGGGCCGACCAAGAAGCGATCTTCAGCGCTCGCAGCCCGCCAACCAGCGCTCGACAAAATTCGCGCCCCACAGCACGCCGAATCCTGTGGTGTCGGTGCCGATCGCGCCCAAGCCGCCGCTGCAAATGGCCGAGGACAAATCGACATGCACCCACGGCCGCGCTTGGGTGAAGCGCTGCAAGAACCGCGCGGCCAGAATGTGATCGGCTTCGCCTTCGAGGGTGCATTGCTTGATGTCGGCCACTTTTGAGTCGAGCGCCTTGTCGTAATCGGCTTCAAGCGGGAACAGATTGACCCGCTCGCCACTGCTCTGCCCGGCGCTGACCGCGAGCGCGGCAAGTGCAGGATCGCTTGCGAAGACACCGCTCATGCGGGTGCCTAAAGCCGTGATCATCGAGCCGGTGAGGGTTGCAAAATCGATCATGAGATCGGGCTTTTTGCGGGCGGCGAGACTTAGCGTGTCGGCCAGCACCATGCGTCCTTCGGCATCGGTGTGCACCACTTCGATGGTGGTGCCATCCAGGGCGGTGACGATGTCGTTTTGTTTGTAGGCATTGGGCGAGATATGGTTTTGCGCCAGCGCCAGCCACGCATCGACACGCACGCCCACACGCTGCGCGGCGAGCGCTTGCATCAGCCCCACCACCACCGCCGAGCCATTCATGTCTTCATGCATACCAGCCATGTATTTGGCGGGTTTGAGGTTATGGCCGCCGGTGTCAAAACAAATGCCCTTGCCGATCAGGGCCAGGGATTTTTTGGCACCCCGTGGCGCGTACGAAAGATGCACGATCGCGGCATCCTCATCGGCACTGCCCTGCGCCACCGCGCAAAACGCGCCTGCGCCAAGGCTGCGTAGTTTTTTAAAATCGAATTCCTCGATGCCCAAGCCGGCCACACCCGCCAGTGTGCGCAGACGCTTGCGATAGGCTTTGGGATTCAGTGCATTGGGTGCAAGAGTGGAAAGCTCACGGGCGAGGATATTGCCCGCTGCAAGGGACAACACTGCCGCAAAGCCATCGGACGAACGTGCGCCGTAGAGGTGGAGCGTTTTGAGTGGGTGTTGATCGGGCTTGGATTTTTGTGTGGGCAAGTGTGCTGCGTTGGTCATCAGCACATAAATCGCTTCGCTCGCGAGGGCAAGCGCATCGCCCTCAGCCAGCACGCACACCGCCAGCGACTCGGGAGATTCCGCCAGCAAAGGCGCGGCGGCTTGGCGAAGCCGGGTGTGACGATCGAAGGTGCTTTTTTGCGCATCGATCACCGCCACGCTGACCAGCGTGCCTTCGGGCAGCGTGAGTGTGACCGCTTCTTTGGTGAGCCCTTCGCGCGTTTCGCGCCGGCGGGCCAAAGTGGCATCCAGCGCAGTGGCGATCATCGGCAGCACCTCGATGGACTGAGCGTTTGCCAGCACCAGCATGACATGAGAATGCGCAGTCAGCGCGCGG
>JBEAUN010000058.1:0-5568 GCA_041161415.1 Pseudomonadota bacterium
AAGTTCGTGTGCATACGGTAGCGTTTGCGGGAAAGGGATGGGGAAGAGCGCGCGCACGCAGCCCACGCGCTCGGCTCTGCCAACTGATTGTGATGAAGTGGTTTTTGATGCTCCGGCCCTGGCTTGGGTCACCATCATTAACCAAACTGCCGCCAATTATGATCAACGCATTCCCGCGTCACGCCCTTGCCATTACTCTGGCACTCCTCACCTGCAAAGCGCACGCCCTGCAACCGCTGATCACCGACGACACCGGCACCCAAGGAAGGGGCGGGCGGCAAATCGAAGCGGCCTACACCTTTGATCGGATCAAGAGCGGCGGCGACTATGAACGAGCGCAAAGCCTGCCTCTCACCTTCACCTGGGGCGCGAGCGATGCGTTGGATCTCTTTCTTACTGCCACGCCCACGCGCATCCATGCCGAGACGAGCGATGTCCGCGGCATGGCCAATACCGTGATCGGTGCCAAATGGCGGTTTCATGAAGACGAGGCGAAAAAGTTAAGCCTCGCGATCAAGCCGCAAGTCTTGCTGCCGGTGAGCGCCGGCCGCGAGAGCGCAGGCCTGGGTACCGGCAAAGCCAGCTTCGACCTCACCTTCATCCTCACCCGCGAGCTGCCCGATGGCGCGCTGCATTTCAATCTGGGTGCGGCAGAAGCCCGCCATCGCGATCCGGCAGCCAGTTCCAACACGCGTCACCAGCGCTTCTCGCTGGCACCCGTGTGGAATATGACCGACCACTGCAAACTCGTCGCCGATGCGGGCCTGGAATGGCTCAAGGAAAACAGCGGTGGCAACAGAACGCGCGAAAAATTCTTCGAGCTCGGCACCCTTTACTCGCCTGCAAAAAATCTCGACTTCGCACTGGGCCTTATCCGCCGCAGCGACAACCAAAGCCCGCAAGCCGTGACCCGGAGCGCGACGGTTGGCCTCACCTGGCGATACTGAGTTGGCGATACTGAAAACCCGAAGCCCGCCTCAATCCATCTTGCCAACGAATGGAAATGCCTGCTGTCGGACAAAACTTTCCGGCATGTAATCACCCAGCACGCCGTATTTTTCCGGAAAGCGTCGATCGCTTTTTACTGCCGTGCCGAACAAGTAATCGAGAAATGCGAAATGTGCCGCGTAATTGCGATCGAGCGCCTCGCGATCCGAGCTGTGATGCCAGTGATGAAAATCGGGTGTCACGAAAACATACTTCAGCGGCCCCCACGGGATGCTCACATTGGCGTGATTGAACACCGCTTGGAAGCCCACAATGATGATGTAAGCATCAAGCACCTCCTTTGAAAATCCCAGTACATAGAGCGTGCCCAAGATCGACACCCGCGTGGCCACCAGTTCCAGCGCATGCTGGCGCGAGCCGGCCAGCCAGTCCATCACCTTGGCACTGTGATGCACCGCGTGAAAGCGCCACAGAAAAGGAATCTCGTGATAGGCCCGGTGCGTCCAGTACTGCACCAGGTCCGCTACCAGCAAAATCAGCATAAGCTCCGCCACAAAAGGCAGCGATGCAATCGCCTGTTGCAGCGGGGCGTAAATCGCCCAACTGAAAAGATGGTGGATGAGATAATTGACCAACAACAGCACCACCCCCACTAGCAGGTGATTCACAAAAAAATGCGTCAGATCGGTTTGCCAGCCAAAGCGGAACACGGGCTGCTCGCGATAAAGTGGCAATAGTTTCTCAATGGCGATGAACACCAGCGCCGACCCCAGTAGATCGAGCGTGAACCAGTCGAGCCCCAAATAGACGGCCGGTGTTGAATAGGCCGCAACCGGCACCCGGCTGCCACCCATTGCGACCGCAAGTAGCACCAAGGCGAACGACACTATCCCGAAACCCCGCGCCTTGTTCAAAATGATGTTGCCCAGCGAGAGCCCGCCGGCGATCAGCAGTGCCCAGAAAATCAGCGTACGAATCAGTTCCGCTGAGTACTGTGCGCGCAAGTCCGGGGTGGTGAGATAAGCAGGGAAATGAAACCCCAACACCCCAAGCAGACTTGCGGCGGCAAGTACGAAGGCAATCGTTGCCGCTATCTGTCCGCTGCCGAATACCAGCCCTTTAGCCGCATTGGCGCCATCCCGAGGCATCTCATCATCCTTCATCGCAGACCACCCATTTGTTTTCCTGGGGGCGATTGTACCGCTTGACGCTCGGCCTGGAGTTTGAATACAATCCGGCTCCATTTTGTCCAGGCGGCCAGCGATGTCGCCTGTGCCGGAAGAAAACCGCCGCATCTGGCTTTAATTGATGCGGGTTCTCAGGTAGTACGGACCAATAACTGAAGTAGAGTCACTATGCCAACCATCAATCAGCTGGTGCGTAGATCGCGCCAATCGCCAGTGTCCAAATCGAAAGTGCCGGCACTGGAAGCCTCTCCTCAAAAGCGTGGCGTTTGCACCCGTGTTTACACCACGACACCAAAAAAGCCTAACTCCGCGTTGCGTAAAGTCGCCAAGGTGCGTCTCACCACCGGTTTTGAGGTCATCTCCTACATCGGCGGTGAAGGCCACAACCTGCAAGAGCACTCCGTGGTGCTGATTCGCGGCGGCCGTGTGAAGGACTTGCCGGGTGTGCGTTACCACATCGTTCGCGGCTCGCTCGACCTGCAAGGCGTGAAAGATCGCAAGCAGTCCCGCTCCAAGTACGGCGCCAAGCGTCCGAAGCAGGGCTGATAGGTCTCGTTCGCGAGCACACAGTCACCACGCCCGGTCACGCTCGCTGCGTGGCCCAGTGCAAACCATTTTTGAGCAGAGGTTGCCATGCCCCGTCGTAGAGAAGTCCCGAAACGCGATATCCTGCCCGATCCTAAATTCGGCAATCAGGAAGTCTCCAAGTTTGTGAATGTCATCATGTCTGCCGGCAAGAAGGCTGTCGCCGAGCGCATCGTTTATGGCGCCTTTGACCAGATCGCCAACAAGTCCGGCAAAGATCCGCTGGAAGTGTTCTCCGCTGCAGTTAATAACGTGAAACCCGTGGTTGAAGTGAAGAGCCGCCGCGTTGGTGGTGCGAACTACCAGGTGCCGGTGGAAGTGCGTCCGTCCCGTCGTCTGGCCCTGTCCATGCGTTGGCTGCGTGATGCCGCCCGCAAGCGTTCCGAGAAGTCCATGGGCCAGCGTCTGGCCAATGAATTGCTCGAAGCCGCTGAAGGTCGCGGCGCTGCCATGAAGAAGCGCGAAGAAGTGCACCGCATGGCCGAAGCCAACAAGGCGTTCTCGCATTTCCGCTTCTAACCTGCCCGTTTTTTAGGCTGGACAATTCGTATTCCCCGCATGGCGCCGCTCGGCGCCAGTGGTTTTTTTATTAAGGAAAACATCGTGGCTCGCAAGACACCCATCGAGAACTACCGCAACATCGGTATCTCTGCCCACATTGATGCCGGCAAGACCACCACCACCGAGCGCATCCTGTTCTACACCGGCGTGAATCACAAGATCGGTGAAGTGCACGACGGCGCCGCCACCATGGACTGGATGGAGCAGGAACAAGAGCGCGGCATCACCATCACCTCCGCCGCCACCACCTGCTTCTGGCGCGGCATGGACATGTCCTACCCCGAGCACCGCATCAACATCATCGACACCCCGGGCCATGTGGACTTCACCATCGAAGTCGAACGTTCCATGCGCGTGCTCGATGGCGCCTGCATGGTGTATTGCGCTGTGGGTGGCGTGCAGCCCCAGTCGGAAACCGTGTGGCGGCAGGCCAACAAATACAAAGTGCCGCGTCTGGCCTTCGTGAACAAGATGGACCGGACCGGCGCCAACTTCTTCAAGGTCTATGACCAGATGCGCACGCGTCTGAAGGCCAACCCCGTGCCGATCCAGATTCCGATCGGTGCCGAAGAAAACTTCAAGGGCGTGGTCGACCTCGTTCGCATGAAAGCCATTCTTTGGGACGACGCTTCCCAGGGCATGAAGTTCGAACTGCATGACATCCCCGCCGAGCTCGCTGAAGACGCCAAGCGCTGGCGCGAAAACATGGTCGAAGTTGCGGCTGAAGCCTCCGAAGAGCTGATGAATAAGTACCTCGAAGAGGGCGACCTGTCTGTTGAAGACCTCAAGAACGCGCTGCGTACCCGTACCATCGCCGGCGAAATTTTCCCGATGCTGTGCGGCACCGCCTTCAAAAACAAAGGCGTGCAAGCCATGTTGGATGCGGTCATTGATTACCTGCCCGCGCCGACCGACATTCCCCCGGTGCAAGGCATCCTGGAGAACGAAACCGAAGGCTCCCGCCGCGCCGCCGACGACGAGCCCTTCTCGGCCCTCGCTTTCAAGATCATGACCGACCCCTATGTTGGCCAGCTCACCTTCTTCCGTGTCTATTCCGGCGTGGTTAACTCGGGTGACACCATTTACAACCCGGTCAAGGGCCGCAAGGAACGCATCGGTCGTATCCTCCAGATGCATGCCAACCAGCGCGAAGAAATCAAGGAAGTGCGCGCCGGTGACATCGCCGCTGCCGTCGGTCTGAAAGAAGCCACCACCGGTGAAACCCTGTGCGACCCCACCCAGATCATCACCCTGGAGCGCATGGTGTTCCCTGAGCCGGTGATTCACGTAGCGGTCGAGCCCAAGACCAAGGCTGACCAGGAAAAGATGGGCATTGCGCTCAATCGCCTCGCGCAGGAAGACCCCTCCTTCCGCGTCCGCACCGACGAAGAATCCGGCCAGACCATTATCTCCGGCATGGGAGAGCTGCACCTCGAAATCATCGTCGACCGCATGAGGCGCGAATTCGGCGTCGAAGCCAATGTCGGCGCCCCGCAAGTGGCCTACCGTGAAGCGGTGCGCAAGGCGGTCGAGCAAGAAGGTAAATTCGTCAAACAATCCGGTGGTCGCGGCCAGTACGGTCACGTCTGGATCAAGCTTGAGCCGAATGAAGCTGGCAAGGGCTATGAATTCGTCGACGCCATCAAGGGCGGTACCGTGCCGCGCGAATTCATCCCTGCGGTCGACAAGGGGCTGCGCGACACCCTGCCTAATGGTGTGCTCGCCGGCTTCCCGGTGGTGGATGTCAAGGTCACCCTGTTCGACGGCTCCTACCACGATGTGGACTCGAACGAAAACGCCTTCAAGATGGCCGCCTCCATGGCCTTCAAGGATGCTATGCGGAAAGCCAGCCCCGTGCTGCTCGAGCCGATGATGGCCGTCGAAGTCGAAACCCCCGAAGACTTCATGGGCAACGTGATGGGCGACCTTTCCGGCCGTCGTGGCATGTTGCAGGGCATGGACGATCTGCCCGGTGGCACCAAGGCTGTTCGGGCCGAAGTGCCGCTGGCTGAGATGTTCGGCTACTCGACCCAACTGCGTTCGCTCACGCAAGGTCGCGCCACCTACACCATGGAATTCAAACACTACTCCGAGGCGCCCAAGAACGTCGCCGAGGCAATCATCAACAAAAAGTAATCAAGGGAGTTTTTTAAAATGGCAAAAGGCAAGTTTGAACGCACCAAGCCGCACGTCAATGTGGGCACCATCGGTCACGTCGACCACGGCAAGACCACGCTGACCGCGGCTATCACCACCGTGTTGTCCACCAAGTTTGGCGGCGAAGCCA
>JBEAUN010000077.1:0-7397 GCA_041161415.1 Pseudomonadota bacterium
GTCTGAAGTCGAGCGCCTGCTCGAGCACATGCACCCGGCGGATATCGCCTACATCCTCGAGGCCCTGCCGCCGGATGAGCGACTCATCGTCTGGGACTTGGTCAAGGCCGAGCAAGACGGCGAGATTCTTCTCGAGCTCTCCGACCCGGTGCGCGAATCGCTCATCGAGACGATGCACCCGGACGAGCTGGTGGCCGCCGCCGAGCAGCTTGATGCCGATGAGCTCGCCGACCTCGCCCCTGATCTCCCCAAGGAAGTCATGCAGGATGTCTTCCGCTCGCTCGATGTCGAGGAGCGAGAGCGCCTGCGTGCCGCCATGTCCTATGAGGAAAATCAGGTCGGCGCGCTGATGGATTTCGACATGGTCACAGTGCGCGAGGATGTGAGCCTCGAAGCGGTGCTGCGCTACCTGCGTTTTTTTGATGCGCTGCCTGATCACACCGATCAGCTCTTCGTGGTGGACCGCGAAGACCACCTGCAAGGCGTGCTCACCTTGAATCGCCTCTTGGTCACCGACCCGGAAGCCACGGTCGCCACCATCATGTCCACCGACATGCTCACCTTGCAGCCCACCGACGAGGCCGAGGCCGCTGCCAAAGCCTTCGAGCGCTATGACCTGGTGTCTGCGGCGGTGGTGGATGAAAACAACAAACTCGTCGGCCGCCTCACCGTCAATGCGGTGCTCGACTTCATCCGCGAAGACACCGAAACCGAAATTCTCGCCCAGGCCGGCTTGCGTGAAGGCGAAGACATTTTTGCCTCGGTCTGGGATTCGGTGAAAAACCGCTGGTCGTGGCTGGCGATTAATCTCGTCACCGCCTTTATCGCCTCGCGTGTGATCGGCGCCTTTGAAGGCTCGATCGAAAAGCTGGTGGCGCTGGCGGCATTGATGCCGATCGTGGCCGGCATCGGCGGTAATTCCGGCAATCAAACCATCACCATGATCGTGCGTGCGATCGCGCTTGGCCAGGTGGCCCCGGATGCAGCGCGCAAGTTGTTTCGCAAGGAGCTCGGTGTGGCCTTGTTCAATGGCCTCATCTGGGGGAGCCTGTTGGGCATCATCGCCTTCTGGCTGTATGACTCCATCAAGCTGGGCGCGGTGATGACCGCCGCCATGACCTTGAATCTCGTGCTCGCCGCCACCGTCGGCGTGGCTATTCCGATGACCATGCAAAAAATCGGCCGCGATCCGGCCCTGGGCTCCTCAGTGCTGATCACCGCGGTCACCGATTCAGGCGGCTTTTTCATCTTCCTGGGGCTGGCCACTCTTTTCCTTTTGTGAGCACACCATGATCGGTCGCATCAGTGGCACTTTGCTTGAAAAAAACCCGCCGCAGATCATCGTCGATGTGCAGGGCGTGGGCTATGAAATCGAAGTGCCGATGAGCACCTTCTACAACCTCCCGGCGCTTGCCGAGCGGGTGAGTCTGCACACCCATCTGGTGGTGCGTGAAGACGCGCATTTGCTGTTTGGTTTTGGCACCGAAGATGAGCGCGCCACCTTTCGCCAGCTGGTCAAAATCAGCGGCATTGGCGCGCGCACCGCGTTGGCGGTGCTCTCCGGTTTGTCGGTCAATGAGCTCGCCCAGGCCGTGGCGCGACAAGAATCCGGGCGGCTTGTCAAAGTGCCGGGCATTGGCAAAAAAACCGCCGAGCGACTGCTGCTTGAATTACGCGATAAATTGCCCAAAGCCAGCGCCTCCGGCATGGCCGCCGCACCGGCCGATGCGGGCGATGACATCCTCAATGCCCTCATCGCGCTAGGTTACAACGACAAGGAAGCGCGGGCGGCATTAAAGCTCTTGCCCGCCGAGGTGGGCGTGTCGGAGGGTATCCGGCTCGCTTTGAAGCATCTTTCGAAGGCGTGAGCGGGCCGACGCCAATGTCGCGCCGGGTCGCGGTCTCCACACCTGATTCACCCATGAAACCCAACACCCCATGACCCTGCCCGAGCTCTCCATCAAACGTCATGTCCTGGCCTGGATGCTTTCCGCCGTGCTGGTGCTGTTTGGCTTCATTTCCTATCAGCGCATCGGCATGGATCGCCTGCCGTATATCGAATTCCCCAACATCTCGGTCACCACCGCCTTGAAAGGCGCCAACCCCGAGATCGTCGACACCAGTATCACCAATGTGATCGAATCCGCGGTCAATTCTGTGCCCGGCATTGAGCATATTCAATCGTCATCTTCCCCGGGCGTGTCGGTGATCAACATCACCTTCGGGCTTGAGAAAAAAGTGGATGTCGCCTTCAACGAAGTCCAGGCCAAGATTAATCAGGTCTTGCGCCGTCTGCCCAATGGCGCAGACCCGCCGGTGGTCGCCAAGGTGGAGACCAATGCCCAGCCCATCATGTGGCTCGCCCTGCAGGGCGACCGCACCCAGCAGCAGCTCAATCAATACGCGATCAATGTCGTCAAAAAGCGCCTCGAAACCATCGATGGCGTAGGCGAGGTCCGCTTGGGCGGGCGGCGCGATCGCACTATCCGCGTCAATCTCAAGCCCGACCGCATGGCGGCGCTGGCCGTTACCGCGCAAGATATCTCGGAGGCCTTCGCCAAAGAACATGTGCAGCTCGCCGGCGGCTTTGTGGTGGGCAAGACCACGGAGAGCCTGGTGAAGCTCGATCTTGAATTTCACTCGCTCGATGCGCTGGGTACCTTGGTGATCGCCACCCGGCAAGGCGCCACCATTCGCCTAAGCGATGTGGCGGAAATTGAAGACGGCCTGACCGACAACCGCCAGCTCGCCCGCTTCAATGGCGAAACCACCGTGGGCTTGGGGCTGGTGAAAGTCGCCAATGGCAACACCGTGGCCATCATCGACAAAATCCTCGCGCGGGTGAATCACGAGATTATCCCGCAGCTACCACCCGGCATGAAGCTCTCGGTGGTGTCCAATGATGCGGTCTTCATCCTTGAAATCATCGATGCGCTCAAGGAGCATCTCATCGAGGGCACGCTGCTTGCCGCCCTCATCGTATGGGTTTTCCTGCGCTCGGTTCGCTCCACGATCATTATTTCGCTGGCGATCCCGGTGTCGCTGATGGGCGCCATCGCGGTGATTTATTTCTTTGGCTACACCTTGAATTCGCTCACCATGCTGGCCCTTTTGCTGCTGATCGGCGTGGTGGTGGATGACGCTATCGTGGTGCTGGAAAATATTTTTCGCCACCGCGAAACCATTGACCCAGATCCTGTCTCCGCCGCCATCAATGGCGCCAATGAAGTGGTGTTCGCGGTGATCGCCGCCACCCTCTCGCTGGTGTGCATCTTCGCGCCGGTGGTGTTCCTCGAAGGCATCATCGGGCAGTTTTTCCGAAGCTTCGCGGTGGTAGTCACCTTTGGCGTGCTGGTGTCGCTGTTTGTCTCGCTCACCCTCACCCCGATGCTGTGTTCGCGCTATCTCACGGTGCACAAAAAACACGGCCGCATCTATCACGCGTTCGACAAGCTTTTTGCGGCGATGGATGCAAGCTACGAGCATCTCTTGCACCGTGCGCTGGCCCATCGCTGGAAGGTGGTGGCGCTCACCCTCGCAGTGGTCGCCTCCAGCGGCTTTTTCTTTACTGATATCGGCAAGACCTTCGCCCCCGAGCAAGATGAAGGGCGCTTTCTGGTGAATCTTCGCACCCCCTTGGGCTCAAGCCTTGACTACACCGACGCCAAGCTGCGCGAGGTGGAGGCCGTGCTGAATCGGTATCCCTCCATTCAAACTGAATTCGCCATCATCGGCCTGGGTGCGGCCGGTCAAGTGAATCGCGGCACAGTCGTGGTTCGGATGGCGCCGCGCAATGAGCGTACGGTGCGCCAGCAAGACATCCTGCCCATCATCCGCAAAGAGCTCGCGCAGGTCGCCGGGGCGCGGGCCTTTGCTTCGCCCTACCCGATTGTCAGCGGCCAGCGCGGCGAGCCGCTGCAATTTGTGCTGGTGGGCGAAAATCTCGCGGAAGTCGGTCGATTGTCACGCACCCTGCAAGGCAAGCTCGCCGCCATCCCGGGCCTGGGGCGTCTTGACACCGATCTGCAACTTGATCTGCCCCAACTCGTGTTTGAGCCCGACCGCACCCGCATCTCGCAAGCGGGGCTTAATTCAAGTGATGTGGCGCTGGCGGTCAACATGCTCACCGGCGGTGTCGATATCGCCCGATACAACGATCTGCCCGGCGATGGTCAGCGTTATGACATTCGGGTAAAAGCGGAGGAGGGTGCCTTCAACGAGCCGGCAGACCTCTCAAAAATCTTCCTGCGCTCGCGGGAGGGCAAGCTGGTGCGGCTCGATGCCGTGGCCACCTTCCGCGAGACACTCGGCCCGGCGGTGATCGGCCGCTTTGATTTGCAATATGCCGCCACTTTTTACGCCACACCCACGATGCCGCTGGGCGAGGCGGTGAGCGTCGTGCGAGAGGCCGCCGCTGAATTGATGCCCACCGGCTATCAGGTGAAATTCATCGGCCAGGCCGAAGAATTCGGCAAGACCAGCCGCTACATGACCTTCACCTTCATCCTCGCGCTTGTCTTGCTTTACATGGTGCTCGCCAGTCAATTCAATTCCTTCTTGCAGCCGGCCATCGTCATGCTCGCTCAGCCGCTGGCGATTGTGGGCGGCGTGGCAGCGCTCTGGGCCACCGGCCAGACACTCAATATTTATTCCATCATCGGTTTGATCTTGTTGATCGGCCTGGTCGCGAAAAACTCCATCTTGCTGGTCGATCTCACCAATCAGCGCCGCAGCGAGGGTCTCCGAGTCAATGCCGCACTCCTCGAAGCCTGCCCGATTCGCATGCGTCCGGTGCTGATGACTTCCGCCACGGTGATTCTCGCGCTCCTGCCTGCCGCGCTGGGCTTGGGGGCCGGCGCGGAAACCAATCAGCCGCTCTCAATCGCGGTGATCGGCGGCATGGTGTCTTCCACCTTGCTCACTTTGGTGGTGGTACCAGCGGTGTATTCCCTGATCGAATCCTGGCGTGAAACCCGCAGCCTGCGGGCTCACCCGGATCGTGGATGAGCCTTTATTGCGGGGGGGCGAGCCGATCAATGGTGATGATGCCCCTGCTGCTTGGCCGCGGCGGCGGCCGAGCGCACTTCCACCTGAACGTCGAGCGTCGTGACAGGCTTTCCATCACGGCCGATATGTAGCGTGATCGGCAGCTTCTCGCCAGCCTTGAGCACTTGCTTCAAATCCATCAGCATCAAATGATGCCCACCCGGCTTTAATTCCACCGCTTTACCGGCCGGCAGATCGAGCTTGTCTACCGGCCGCATGGTCATGATGCCCTTGTCCATCCGCATCTCATGAATCTCGACCCGCCCCGCTGCTGCGCTCTCCGCCCGCAATAAGCTCATTGGTGTGTCACTCGTTAGCGTCATGAAAGCACCACCGGCTTGCTGCCCGGGCACAGTCGAGCGAGCCCAGGCATTGTCGATTTTGATGTTCTGCGCCCAGGCGAGGGATGGCAGCGCGGTGATGAGGGCGAGGGTCAGGAAGCGTTTTTGAATCAGGTCCATGGCGTAATCAATTAGGCGCAATAACAGGGCCAAGACTATATCAGCTTGGCAGGGGCCAGTTAGCAGTAGTCGCGACCCCGCGTGGCAAGAAGCCGCACCCTTGTGCCAGGCGAGCCTAGCCTAGGCCATGGCTTGCGGAAAGCGAACTCACTGGCGAGCCGGCATGCGCCCGCGCCATCCGTGTTATTCCATATGCATACAAGAAAGATCGCTGCCCGCAAAAACCCGTTACGAGCGCATCGTGGAATGCTATTGTCATGACATGCATGCAATCTAAGGGCGTGCTGACTCGCCTTGTCGCTGGCCAGCACACTAAAATATTCCGGGATTGATGCCGTTAATCTCGATTCGAAGCGCACGGCTGGTTTTGGGAGGGCGTGAAATTGCATTTGGGATATCCCGCCAGTGTTGGTGACACCGATAAAGGGTCCTTTGCCAAGTGCTGCATGGCACTGGACTGGACAGTTCCCGATCGGCCCTTGTGGTTTTTATGCGCGATTTCACTAAAAAATGCATTTTTTCTTGTTCCGACTTTTCTGACTCACTGGCATACTGCGCACCTCGCGAAATGCTTAAGGCATTTGCAGCTGCTTGTCACAGAGTGCAAGTAACGATTTTGGGTGTTCTGGTGCAGACTATACTGTTGAAACGTTTGAATCCAAGGAGCATGAATATGCCCACCTATCTCACCTCCCTGACTCTCATCGCTGCGGGCCTAGTGGCAGCCGGCGCAGTGTGTGCTCAAGGTAATCAATATGAGGCAGGCTCTCAGTCTGTCGTGGTTGGCGGCCAAGCGGGTTACATCACTGTTGAAGAGTCCGTGGGCTCGGCCCCCTCGCTGCGCCAAACCCATCGCCTTGGCGGTGTACGTTATGCAGCCACGCCGTCAGTCGCGATTATGTCCTCGTCTGAGCGCGAGGGGCTAATCGGTGAGCCGGTGTTGATGACGGAGCCCGTTGCAGTTGTGACCTTCGAAGCGAATTCCTCTGTAGCGGCTGTGGCTAAGTCGCCGATGGTGGATACAGTGTTGGGTGATAGCGCCAGAGATTCCTCGGTGATACTTGCTGCGGCAAGCGACCGTGAGAGTTCTGGTGCGGCTCGTATCGTTGAATGGGTGCGCGACGGCGTGCTCAAACCCGAGGTGGGTGCTGAGTTGCTGATCAAGCAGGAGGCTCAGCAGGCCATCCCCACTGTGAAACCTGGTACGTCCAAGGTGGCTTACACCCCGGGTGGCGCTGTGACGGGTGTTGTCACCGATGCTCCGGTGCG
The DNA here is from genome assembly GCA_041161415.1 of Pseudomonadota bacterium. GTDB lineage: Bacteria > Pseudomonadota > Gammaproteobacteria > Burkholderiales > Rhodocyclaceae > JBEAUN01. The sequence goes on from JBEAUN010000077.1 coordinate 6,777, forward strand.
GGCTATCCCGGTCGCCGCACAGCCTGTGGCCGAACCCTTGGTAGTGGCTTCTGCAGTTGTGACTCCGCCTATCGTGCTGGCTGCTGCCGCGGCGGCTTCCTCGGTGCAGGAAGCTCCCCCTCAGGCTTGGACGCTTGCGCGAGAAGACCGCACAGTGCGTACCGCCCTGGAGCGCTGGGCTCGCCAGATGGAGTGGAATGTCTCATGGGAGTTCCCCACTGACTTCCAGATCGAGTTCAATGCGGATTTTGATGGCGATTTCATCGATGCGGTCGCCAAGGTGGTAGAAGGTTTGTCCGTCCCCGAGCGGCCGGTGCGGGCAGAGTTTTACAAAGGTAATCGGGTGCTTCGCATCCTCTCCGGGAGGCAATAATGAAAACATCGTTGGTTGCGGCCGTCATTGCGACGGCGGTGTTGGGTGGCTGTAGCACCAATTTCCTCCAGTACCAGACCGCCGTGGTGCAAGATCAGGAAAAAAAGGCCCGAGAAGCGAAGCTCAAGAACGAGATTGTGCTTGACCAGGCTAAGCATCAGAAGTCTTCCGCTGTGGTGGTGAGTGACAAGGTCTTTTTGGGGGCGAAGCCGGTGCCGCTGAGTACCGCTGTCAAGCCGCCTGAGTAT
>JBEAUN010000094.1:0-4003 GCA_041161415.1 Pseudomonadota bacterium
ATGATACCTTGGGCGGGAGCTCGATCATCGTCACACATGATGTGGAGGAGTCTTTACGGTTGGTGGATTACGTGTATTTCGTCTCGGATGGCCGCATCGTGGCGCAGGGCACGCCGGATGAAATCCGCGCTTCCACCGACCCTTGGGTGCATCAATTCATCTGGGCCAAAGCCGATGGCCCGGTGCCCTTTCACTACCCCGCGCGCCCCATGCGCGATGTGATTTTGAGGAGCGCAGGACGTGTTTGACAAGCTGGCCGTGCTGTTGCGCTTTCTAGGGCGAGGCTTGATTGAGCGCGTTTGGCGCTTAGGGTTCGCAGCGCGTTTTTTGGTGGCCATTTTGCTGCATTCGAGCACGGTGCTGCGCCGGCCGCAGCTTACCTTGCGCGAGGTGTATTTCTCCGGGGTGCTTTCTCTCATCATCATTTCTGTTTCGGGGCTTTTTGTGGGCATGGTGCTGGGTCTGCAAGGCTACGACACCCTGCAGCGCTATGGCTCGAGCGAGGCGCTGGGGATTTTGGTGGCGCTTTCATTGGTACGTGAATTGGGCCCGGTGGTAGCGGGCTTGTTGTTCGCGAGCCGTGCCGGCTCGGCCATCACTGCAGAGATCGGTCTCATGAAAGCCACCGAGCAAATCAGCGCGATGGAGATGATGGCAGTCAATCCCATCGCACGGGTGATCGCGCCGCGCTTTTGGGGTGGGGTGATTTCCATGCCGCTGTTGGCGGCGCTGTTTTCAGCGCTGGGGGTGTGCGGTGGCTGGCTGGTGGGGGTGATGCTGATTGGTGTGGATGATGGCGCCTTCTGGGGCCAGATGCAGGCCACGGTGGATTTTCGTCAGGATATTGTCAATGGCGTGATCAAAAGTGTGGTGTTCGGCATCGCGGTGTCGCTGATTGCGGTGTTCGAGGGCTTCGATGCCCCGCCCACTGCCGAAGGCGTCTCACGCGCGACCACGCGCACTGTGGTGACTTCGTCGCTCGCCATTTTGGCGCTGGACTTTGTATTGACTGCCTTCATGTTCCGGGGGATTTGAATCCATGAACCGAACCATCATTGACCTGTGGGTCGGCGTATTTGTCGCGATCGGCTTGGCCTCGCTGGTGTTTTTGGCGCTCAAAGTAGGCAATCTTTCATCGAGCAATCACGGTGAGACTTATACCCTGCAAGCGCGCTTTGACAATATCGGTGGGCTCAAAGCCCGCGCCCCGGTGAAAAGCGCGGGCGTGGTGGTGGGCCGGGTGCGCAGCATCGAATTCGATTCCGAGCGCTATGTGGCGCTGGTGAAGATGGATATCGACGCCCGCTACCCCTTTCCGCGCGATACCATTGCCACCATCCTCACCTCTGGCCTCTTGGGGGAGCAGTATGTGGGGATGAAAGTTGGCGGCGATGTGGATATGCTGAAAAACGGCGACACCATCAAGCAATCGCAATCGGCGGTGGTGCTGGAAGACCTGATCGGACAGTTTCTCTTCAGCAAGGCCGCTGAAGGGACTGAAAAAAAATAACCCACTGTTTTAGTGCCTGTGTGAGCGGGCCTTGAAAAATATGCTTTCCCTGCCCCTGTCGACTTGCTTGCGTTCGCGTAGTGCTGCCCTGTTGGCGGCCTGTGCGCTGTTGTCCGCTTGCGCCAGCACAGCCAATCCGCGCGATCCGCTGGAGTCCTACAACCGCGCCATGTTCGGGTTCAATGAGGACGTGGATAAAGCGATTATTCGCCCGGTGGCCAAGGGTTATGAGGCCGTTACGCCGCAGGTTATGCGCACCGGCGTAGCAAATGTGTTCTCGAATATCGGCGATGTGTGGATTTCGCTGAATAACCTCCTGCAAGGCAAGCCCTTGGATGCAGCGAGTGACATGGGACGGTTTTTGGTCAACAGCACACTCGGTGTGTGTGGTGTGATCGACTGGGCGAGCGACTGGGGGCTTGAGAAACACGACGAAGACTTCGGGCAAACGCTCGGCCGCTGGGGCGTGGGTGCCGGGCCTTTTGTGGTGTTGCCTATCATGGGGCCGCGCACTTTCCGTGATGCCGTGGGTTGGGGGGTGGATATGATGGCCGACCCGGTGTATGAGATCCAGCATGTGCCCACACGCAATTCTGCAGCTGCGCTGCGGCTGGTAGAAAATCGCGCGGAGTTGCTGCCGGTTGAAAAAGCCCTCGAGGAAGCCGCGCTCGATAAATACGCTTATGTGCGCGATGCCTATCTGCAGCGGCGTCGCAGTCTCATCTATGACGGCCGGCCACCGCGGGAGCTGGATGATGAAAGCGCGATTGATAGTGCGCCGGTGGCAGGTATTCCTCTTGATGCCGAATCGGCTGTCAGCCAGCTGGTGATGCTGCGCGTTAATGAGCAGATGGCAGAAACGCAGTCGGCTCTGCCCAAGCCCTCCGACCCAACCGAGTGAGAGTGTGATGCGATTTTTTGCTGCTTTAGTGTGCGCCTTCCTGGCGTTTGGCAATGCGTTTGCCGAAGACCTGCCCCCCGATGTCCTGATCAAGAACGTGAGCAATGAAGTGCTCACCATCGTGCGCCAAGACAAGGACATCCAGGCCGGCAATACCAAAAAGGCCATGGAGTTAATCGACACCAAGGTCTTGCCGCATTTTAATTTCACGCGCATGACCGCACTGGCGGTGGGCCGTGATTGGCGCAGTGCCACGCCGGAGCAGCAAAAGCTGCTGGTGAGTGAATTTCGTACGCTTTTGGTAAGAACCTACTCCAATGCTTTGTCGGCGTATCGCGATCAAACGCTGGAATTCAAGCCGCTTCGCATGGGTGCCGGCGACACCGATGTGCTAGTGCGCTCTGAAGTGCGCCAGCCCGGCAGCAAGCCGGTGAGCATCGACTACAGCCTGGAAAAAGGGCCGAATGGCTGGAAGGTTTATGACGTTGTCGTAGCCGGGGTGAGCCTTGTGACCACCTATCGGGAAACCTTCGCTGCCGAGGTTCGTACTTCGGGCATCGACGGCCTCATCAAAAGCCTGCAAGCCAAGAATCAAGCGCCTCTGCCCGCCAAAGCTGCTAAATGATCGTCGCGACGGATTCCCGGCTTGAAGTGAGCGGCAGCATGACGCTGGAGGTGGCGGCCCGTCTGCTTGACGAGGGCAATGCGGCCATCGCTGCCTCTGATAGGCTGGTGGATCTGGCTGGTGTGGATGCTGTGGATTCGTCTGCACTGGCTGTGATTTTCGGTTGGATGCGAGCCGCGAAACAGCAGGGCAGGGTGATCAAGCTTGTGCATCCGCCCGCCCAGTTGATGAGCTTGGCCGAGCTCTATGGCGTGGTGGAGCTGTTGCCGCTTGCCGATTGAACACTCGCGCCTGGGCCGCGCTGCTGCGGGCGATGTAGCCCTGCGGCCGGCTTCATAAGAATCACCCCAGCCCTCACACCATGACCGCGATTTCCATTCGTCAGCTTTCCAAACGCTTCCGCAAGGTGCAGGCGCTCGATGGCGTCTCGCTCGACATCGCGGAGGGCGAGTTCTTCGGCCTCTTGGGGCCCAATGGTGCGGGCAAAACTACACTCATCAATGCCCTCGCCGGGCTCTCGCGGCCTGATGCCGGCAGCATTTCGGTGATGGGGCATGATGTTCTCACCGACTATCGCGCCGCGCGCGCGAGTCTGGGCGTGGTGCCGCAAGAGCTGGTGTTCGATCCTTTTTTCACCGTGCGCGAGACCTTGCGCCTGCAATCGGGGTATTTCGGCGTGCGGCGTAATGACGACTGGATAGACGGATCCTGGCCGAGCTCGATCTGACCACCAAAGCCGATGCCAACATGCGCACACTTTCCGGCGGTATGAAGCGCAGGGTGCTGGTGGCCCAGGCACTGGTGCACCGCCCGCCGGTGATTGTGCTGGATGAGCCCACTGCTGGGGTGGATGTGGAGTTGCGTCAAGGCTTGTGGCGCTTTGTGCAGAAGCTCAATCGACAAGGCCACACGGTGCTGCTCACTACGCACTATCTAGAGGAGGCCGAGACCTTGTGCACGCGTATCG